>JBKHJA010000012.1:0-34810 GCA_046538375.1 Candidatus Aminicenantota bacterium | reverse complement strand
TGGTCGCTTCAGCCATCCCCAAACATCTTTTTACCCCGGAAAAAAAGATGCTTACCATCCTTCCTGAGAATTTGACTGGATTTGGGGATTATGTTAAGAGTTACCTGAGGAATGGATAATTAGAAAAATATGGCTTTTGTCAACTATGCCACCAAGAACCTGGCCGTAAAGATCGTCTACTACGGGCCTGGGCTGAGCGGAAAGACCACCAATCTGCGCTATGTCTACGAAAAATTGGATTCGGATTCACGAGGGGATTTGATTTGCCTGGAAACTGACACAGAAAGGACCTTTTTTTTTGATTTGCTTCCGGTCAAAGCGGGACAGATCAAAGACTTCAAGATCCATTTCCAACTGATGACTGTTCCCGGCCAAGTCTTTTATGAAGCCTCCAGAAAGAGCGTTCTGAAAGGGGTTGATGGGATCGTTTTTGTGGCCGATTCTCAAGTGCCTCTTCTTGATGCCAACCTGGAAAATTTTGATGGGCTGAGAAGGAATCTGCTTGAACACAACATCGACTTGAATTCTGTGCCTCTTGTTTTCCAATACAACAAGCGGGATCTGGATAATCTTATTCCGGTAGAAACTTTCAATAACCTGCTCAATCCAAGAAAACTTCCCTTTGTTGAAGCCTCTGCCATCCATGGAATAGGTGTTATCGAGACTTTAAAGGAGATTTCCAGACAAACTGTACCGGTGGTGAGGGAAAAAGTTTTAGGAGAAAAAAGAATACAACAAGAAAAGGAAAAGGAAATAGAGGAAGAAGTCACCAAGCATGAAGGTGAAAAAATTGAATTCGGCACCCAAGCCGGGGTAACGCCCATTCGGTTTGTTAAGATGAAATTCAAATCTCAAAGAGATATCGAGGAAGAAATAGATAAGTTAGCCCAAGAATTCACAGGAAAATCCAAAAAGTAATCTTTTTAACTCTCCTTTAATCCTGGGGTTGATATAATTTTTACATTTCATTCGTCTACTAGACGAATATGCTGTTTAAGATTGCCAGTGCTTCTTTGATGGGGATCGAGGCTTACCTGGTGGATGTGGAAGTGGATATTTCTTTGGGTCTTCCTACATTTATCACTGTAGGATTACCGGATGCGTCAGTGCGGGAGAGCAAAGAGAGGGTGAGGGCTGCCTTAAAAAATTGTGGGTATGAATTTCCTTCTCGAAAAATCACCATTAATTTGGCCCCGGCAGACCGGCGGAAAGAAGGTCCTGCCTTTGATCTTCCCATTTCTCTGGGATTTTTGGCGCATCTGGGTCTATTTCCCCCAGAAAGGCTGAAAAGTTACTTGTTTTTAGGAGAATTGGCCTTGGATGGGAGCCTAAAACCGGGCAAGGGCATTCTGGCTGCCGCTGTTCTGGCCAAGAAAAAAAGATTTAAAGGAATCGTTGTCCCCAAAGGAAATGAGAAAGAAGCAGCTTTGGTGGAAGGCCTTCATATTTATGGGATGGAGAATATGGTCCAGGTGGTGAAGCTTCTCAGTGATCCTCAAGCCGTGGCGGCTTCTGAGTATTCGCTGTCAGAACTTTTGCCCCAGCCAAATTATGAGCTTGATTTTCAGGAAATAAGAGGTCAGCAGCATGTCAAAAGAGCCTTAGAAGTGGCTGCTGCCGGCGCTCATAATGTGCTTTTGATCGGTCCCCCGGGAGCTGGAAAGACCATGCTGGCTCGAAGGCTTCCTTCCATTCTGCCTCCCATGACTTTTGACGAAATCATACAGGTGACTCAGATCTACAGTGCCGCAGGTCTTTTGAAGGATAAAGGAGCAGTTGGAGAAAGGCCTTTTCGGGCTCCCCATCACACTATCTCCGATGCAGGAATGATAGGTGGGGGCGTCATTCCCAGGCCCGGAGAGGTCAGCCTGGCCCATCGTGGAGTTCTGTTTCTGGATGAGCTTCCTGAATTCCGCAGGAGGGTGCTGGAGGATTTGAGACAGCCGGTGGAAGACGGGAAGGTAACTGTTTCCAGGGCCTCCATGAGTGTGATTTTCCCTTCTTCTTTCATGTTGGCGGCGGCCATGAATACCTGTGAAGATGCGTATGGAAGCTTTCTCTCTTCGGGTATCCAATGCACAGACCATCAGAGAATCCGCTATTATTCTAAGATTTCCGGTCCTCTTCTGGATCGTATCGACATTCAGGTGGAAGTGCCCAGAGTGGAATTTAGACACATTGTTTCCAGAACCGAAGGTGAATGTTCAGACAGGATAAGGGAAAGGGTGGTAAAGGCCAGAGAAAAACAACTGAAAAGATTCACGGGGAAAAATATCTACTGCAATGCCCACATGAGAAACAAAGAAGTGAAAAAATTCTGTGGTGTGGATGATAAAGGAAAAGAGCTTTTAGAAATGGCTGTGAATCGATTGGGTTTCAGCGCCAGGGGTTACACCCGGGTTTTGAAAGTGGCCCGGTCCATCGCAGACTTGGAAGGTGAAGACGAAATCAGCCCTGCTCACCTTTCCGAGGCCATCCAGTACCGGATGATGGATAAATATTTCTAGTGGTTTTTCCGTTTTTACTTGACATTGATTTCGGAATACCAGTTTAATATTTGTCCTGGTATCATTATCAATACGGGCGTATTTTTATTGATTTTAATATTAGAGGATGTCCCAAAGTGACGGAATTAAGCATTCTTTTCTCCAATCCACTCACTTTGGAACAAAGCTAAATATTATTTTTTTATGGTAGAAAGGAGGAGTAGATGAGAAAAATTCTGGTATTATTCCTTGGCCTGGCAGTGGTTTTTTCGGCTCTGGCCTTGTCAGAGGAAAAAAAGGAAGATCCGCTTTTGATCAAGGTTGACCCAGCCCAACTCACCCCCTTGAAGCGGGAGGCTTTCTCCTGGCTTGAGGCCCATAAGGCCGAGCTTAGTGAAATCAATGACAGGATATGGAGCTTCGCTGAAGTGGCTATGGAGGAGTATGAATCTTCAGAGCTTTTGGCTTCTTACGTGGAGCAGAAGGGGTTTCAGGTGACCAGGGGAGTGGCCGGTATGCCCACCGCTTTTGTGGCCGTTTACGGATCCGGGGAGCCGGTGATAGGAATACTGGCCGAGTATGATGCCCTTCCTGGTCTGTCTCAACAAGCTGTCCCTCACAAAAACCCTGTCCAGGAAGGAGAACCAGGTCATGGATGCGGCCATAATGTCTTCGGTACGGCCAGCACAGCCGCAGCGGTGGCCGTAAAAGAAGTGATGGAAAAGGAGAATCTGGAGGGGACCATAAAGCTTTTTGGCTGCCCGGCTGAGGAGACTGTGGTGGGAAAGGTGTTCATGGCCCGGGAGGGCGTTTTTGACGGCCTTTCCTGCTGCATACAGTGGCATCCCAGCTCTCAGAACAACGTTTCTTTGGGTTCCAGCAATGCCCTGAACCAGTTCGAGGTGGAATTTTTCGGGAAGACATCCCATGCTGCCGGTGACCCCTGGCACGGCCGCAGCGCCCTGGATGCCGTTGAATTGACCAATATCGGGTTGAATTATCTCCGCGAGCATCTCAGGCCCACAGCCAGGATACATTACGTGATAAAAAGCGGGGGAGGCGCTCCCAATGTGGTCCCCGATTATGCCCGGGCTTGGTACTATGTCCGGGACATTGACCGGAAGGATGTGGAGGACGATTACAAGCGGGTACTCAAAATAATAGAAGCTGCCTCCATGATGACAGAGACCACTTATAAAATTCATTTCATAAGCGGTGTTCACGAGATGCTTTCTAACCGCACCGCCAACGAAGTGGTGTACAGCAATCTGCTTCTTGTGGGTGCTCCCTCATTTGCTGATGAGGAACAGGCGTTTGCCAAAAAAATCCAGAAGGAGCTGGGAGTGGAGGAAAAGGGTTTGAAAACAGAGATTGAGCCCTTCAAGCTTCCTCAGCGGAGCTGTGGGGGAGGCTCCACAGATGTGGCAGAGGTGAGCTGGCTTACGCCCACCACCTCGCTGGGAGTGGCTTTCAAACCAGTGGGGACACCCGGTCATCATTGGGCAGCCGTTGCCTGCGGAGGCATGTCTATCGGTCATAAAGCTGTGCTCACCGCAGCCAAGGTCATGGCTGCCTCGGGGCTGGAATTTCTCACTCAACCTGAGATTATCAAAAGAATGAGAGAAGAATGGAAGGAGAAAAAGGGAGGCCGGGAATATGAATCTCCTCTGCCTGGGGACCTTAAGCCGCCTGTCAAACCAAAGAAACAGCCTGAATACAGGGATGTCTCCAGCCATAATGGAGAGGAAAAAAATTGACCATCGGTTCACCGTCCGCGTTGACTAAAGCGGGAAAAATGATTATAGTTTCAGCATCGGTGATTTAAGTATCAAAACATAAAAGGAGGGAAGCAGTGGAAAGCGTTTATAAAGTCATTGAGCTGATAGGAACCAGTTCCGAGTCTTGGGAAGCGGCCGCTAAAAATGCGGTTGAGACAGCGGCTAAATCTCTTAAAGATATACGGGTTGCTGAAGTGGTTGAATTGGATATGAAGGTGGAAGAGGGGAGAATCTCAGCCTATCGTGCCAAAGTGAGGATTTCTTTTAAGTATCAGGAGTAAGGCCAGCCAGAACATCATTCTCAAAATAGAAGTTGGATTTTCGGTTATATCTGTTACAGATATTTCCTCCGCTGAAGTGGATAAAAGCTATCTGGAGAGGGGGGGAAATCCTTCTCTTTTTTTTCCATCCTTGACCACAACTCTGCCATCCTTGATCACATGTCTGATGGGATTGACTCCCAAATGATAGGCAAGAAAGTAATAATTGGGGATCTCGCAGAGGATCAGGTCCATTTTTTTCCCTTTATCAAGGCTTCCTACTTCCCTGTCTCTGTCTAACGCACAGGAGGCATTTAGAGTGGAAGCATTGATGGCTTCCTCGATGGTCATGTTCATGGTGAAGACAGCCAGCTGGATGGCAAACAGCATGGATTCTGTCATGGAGCTTCCTGGGTTAAAATCTGTAGCCAGAGCTACCGCGGCCCCTTCATCGATGAGTTTGCGGGCGGGAGCTCTTTTCTCCTGCATCAGAAAAAAAGGGACCACAGGAAGGAGAGTGGCTATGGTGCGGCTTTCTGCGAGTTTCTTTATCCCTTCCCCGTTGACAGCTATCAGGTGTTCGGCAGAAACGGCTCCCTCTTCAGCAGCCATTTGGGCTCCTCCTGAAGGGGAAAACTCATCAGCGTGGATTTTGATTTTAAATCCCGCCTTTTTAGCAGCTTCGGCCATTCGCCTTGTCTCTTCCACAGAATAAACTCCTTCTTCACAGAAGACATCAAAGAATTCTGCCAGGTTTTTTTCTTTGACCACTGGAAGAATGGTGTGGATGAGGAAGTCTATGTAGTCGGATTTCCGGTTTTTATATTCAGGAGGGACTTCATGGGCACCCATGAAAGTGGAAACGATGTCCACGGGGTGGCGCCTGTGGACATTTCTTAGAGCTTTAAGCTGTTTGATTTCGTCTTCCAGGTTCAAGCCGTAACCGCTTTTGGCTTCGGCAGTGGTGGTGCCGTGAAGGAGCATGCTGTCCAGGCGGGAAAGACAAAGGGAGATGAGTTCCTGTTGAGAAATATGGCGGGTGGCTTTGACCGTGGTCTGAATCCCCAATCCTTTTTCCGCCAGCTGCTGGTAGGAGTAGCCTTTAAGGCGAAGGACAAATTCTTCTTCTCTGGTTCCGGCAAAGGGAAGATGAGTGTGAGAGTCCACCAGACCTGGAAGGGCTACCATTTTATGACCATCCAGAACCACAGCGTTCTCTTCCAGCTTGAATCCTTCTTTGAACCTGTTTTCGTCTCCCACAAAGACGATTTTTCCTTTATAGGAAGCCACACTCCCGTGTTCGATAAGGCCCACATCCTGGAGGTCCTTCTTTCTTTTTGGCCCCCTGCCCTGGCAGGTTAAGATTTGGCGGCAGTTGGAGACCACAAGATCAGCTGGGTTCATAAGAATTTTTTCTCAAAGGAGTATGCTTGTTTTTCCGTATGAAGGAAGGTGTCTCATAGGGTTCCCAGCGTTTTTCCCAAGCTGGTTTGTTCCACAGTCCCTCGCTTCCTTTTGGATCGAACATGTAGGGTGGTGTTTCCGTATCCACCTGGAAAGGAGGAGGTGTTTTCTGTTGGGGGGGAGTGAAATCCTGGGGAGAGACAGCTTCTCTTTCCGGAGAGGGCTCAAAGCCTGTAGCGATGACCGTCAGTTTCACCATTTCCTTCATGCTTTCGTCAATCACGGTCCCGAAGATGATATTGGCTTCAGGGTGAGCCATGCTGTGGATGAGCTGGGAAGATTTAGAGACTTCGTGGAGAGTCACATCTTTTCCGCCTGTGATATTGATCAGAACACCTTGAGCTCCTTCAATGGAGGTGTCCACCAGAAGCGGACTGGATATGGCTTTCTGCGCTGCATCAACAGCTCTGCTTTCCCCTGAGGCAATTCCTGTTCCCATGAAGGCCATGCCCATGCCTTTCATGATGGACTTCACATCGGCAAAGTCCAGGTTGATCAGCCCTGGTCTGGTGATAAGGTCAGAGATACCCTGGACGCCCTGCCGGAGGATATCATCCGCCATCTTGAAGGCGTCCTGGATGGAAGTATCGATGTTGACTGTCTGGAGGAGTCTTTCGTTAGGGATAGAGATAACTGTGTCCACTGCGGATTTAAGCTCACCTAAACCCTGCTCAGCCTGAGTGGATCTTATTTTGCCTTCGAATTCAAAGGGAAGAGTGACGATAGCGATGGCCAGTACGTCCATTTCTTTGGCCAGAGTGGCCAGGACAGGAGTGGCTCCTGTTCCTGTTCCTCCTCCCAATCCAGCGGTCAGGAAAACCATATCCGCCCCATGAAGAATCTCTGTCAGTTTTTCAGTGTCCTCCGTAGCTGCTTCTTTACCCAGCTCTGGCCGGCCTCCTGAGCCCAGTCCTTTGGTCAGTTGGGCACCGATCTGAACCTTTATCCTGGAGTTGTTGTTGTTGAGAGCCTGAAGATCGGTGTTGACTGCGATAAACTCCACTCCTTCGATGCCGGTTTCGATCATCCGGTTGATGGCATTCCCGCCGCCACCTCCGATACCGATCACCTTGATTTTGGCGCCGAACCTTTCTTCCACCAAGTGAAATTTTAATTTGTTTTTCATGTCTTCGCTCATGATGCCTCCTATGCTTCTTTGAGCCAATCTTTAAATTTAGCCCAAAAGCTTTTTTTTCTATCTTTGGAAATACCTTTTTCTTTCCATTGGCTGTATCCGTACAGAGTCAGGCCCACCGCAGTGGCAAAGTCAGGGGTGCTGACCCGGTCCACCAGGCCTCCTACTCCACTGGGATCCCCCCGTCTCACCGGAAGATCAAAAATTTCCTCGGCGATCTCTTCCAGCCCCTCCAGCAGTGCTGTGCCTCCGGTGAGAACGATTCCGGAGTTAAGGGATTTTTCATATCCCATTCTTTTGATGTCATTATCCACCAGCCGGAAAATCTCTTCTGCTCTGGGCTGAATGATATCAGCCAATATCTGTCTGGAGAGGATGCGGGGCTTTTTCCCCCGGCCCACAGAGGGAACCTCGATGGTTTCCTGTTCGTCTTCCAGGGGAGAGGTGACACAGCCATATTTTTTCTTTATTTTTTCTGCTTCGGGGATGGGAGTGCGCAGTCCTACCGCAATATCATTGGTGAAGTTGTCACCGCCGATGGGAATAATGGAGGTGTACCATAGACTGCCCCTCTCAAAAATAGCAATCTCCGTGGTGCCGCCTCCGATATCGATCAGACCGACTCCCAATTCCATCTCATCATGGGTCAGGGTGGAAAGAGAGGTGGCAATCTGGTTAAGGACAATCTGTTGGATTTCGATCCCTGAACGGGCCAGGCAGGTTTTCAGGTTCTGCACAGAGGTGATGGCTCCGGTGACAATGTGGACATTGACTTCCAGTTTTATCCCGCTCATTCCCAGCGGGTCTTTGATGCCATCCTGTTCGTCCACCACAAATTCTTGAGGAATGACGTGGATGATTTCTCTGTCCGGAGGGATGGAGACGGCTTTGGACTGGTCGATGACCCGGTTGATATCTTCGCTGCTTATTTCTTTGTTTTTGCCTGAAACAGCAATCACTCCCCGGCTGTTGAAGCTTTTTATGTGAGCTCCAGAGATACCGATAAAGGCAGAATCAATTTCCACACCGGCCATCAATTCCGCCTCCTCCTGAGCTTTTTTTATAGCCTCCACGGTGGCTTCCAGGTTGACTACCACTCCTTTTCTCAAGCCTTTGGATTCGGCATTCCCTATGCCTATGATCTCTATCTTTCTTTCTTCGGTGATTTCTCCGATGATGGCAGCAATTTTTTTGGTCCCGATATCGAATCCCACCATATAACTGTTTTTTGGCATTATCTTGCCTCCTTCCGGGAATTGGAAATGAGGTCATGAAACCCGGCTTTTTGGGGTTTGATGTAGAGACGATCCTGGAAGCGAAGGTCCACGTACTCCAGGGGCTCATATTTTTCCAGATAAGGCTGCCATTTTTGAAGAGTATCCAGCTTTTGAGAAAATTGATCTCCGCCCAGAATGAGATTCGTCTGTGACCCTTCAAATTGAACGGTCACATTGCCGAAGTCTGTGAGATCTAGGAGTTTGACTTTTCTTTTCTCCGATGGTGATAAGCTCTCCAGAAACTGCCAGGCCAGCTCAAGCTTCTCAGGGTAGTCCTTCTGGAAATTGCGGGCATCCACAAGGAGAGGAAGATGCGGGTGTTCCCGGGAGTCAATTTTTTCCAGAAGAATCCCCTCTCTGTCGATAAGGTAATAATTTTCTCTTTCCAGCACAGCCGCAGGCGTCCTTTCTTTGATTTGGATCTTCAAGGAAGAGGGGAAGATTTTTCTTACATACACGTTTTTCACCCAGCGGTGAGAAGAAAGGAGTCTTCGAAGCCGGTTTATATCCAGGAGGAGAATATTCCCCATATTTTTCTGTTTAAAAAATTCTTGAATGTCTTTTTTCACCTCTTTTCTGGAGGAGAGAATTTCTATTTCCTGGATATTCAGGTAATCCCAGGTGATCAGGAAGAGAGAGATCTGTTGAATGAGAAAGAACAATCCTCCCAGAAAAAGGAAGGTCAAAAAAATATGGATGAGTTTGACTTTGATTTTTCTCTGGATCTTTTTTGTCTTGACTTTTTCCCGACGGCGTCTGAATCGGAGAGGTCGGGAGCGCAGCGGTTCAGATTTATAATGGAGCGCAGGGTTCAAATTCACAGCCATTTATCTATTTCTCTTCCCAGATTCCAGAGATTTTGTGACAGCCGGGATGATACGGTAAATATTTCCCGCCCCCATAATCAAGATCAGGTCTTGAGGGCGGGCGATTTTCCTGATCAAAGACGGGATTTTCTCCATTTTCGGTTCAAAAAGGACATGCTTGTGTCCGAATTTCTCTATCTCTTGATACAAAGTCCTGCCCGAGACACCGGGGACAGGAGTTTCTCCGGCCGCATAGATTTCAGTGACAATAAGGACATCGGCTTGGTTGAACGAGGTGGCAAAGCTTTTCATCAGGAGAGAAAGGCGGCTGTAGCGGTGAGGTTGAAAGATTCCCACAATCCTTCGTGACCAGCCTTTCTTGGCTGCTTCCAGGGTGGCTTTGATTTCGGTGGGATGATGGGCGTAGTCTTCGATGATCATGATTTGGTTGGTTTCCTTTTTCAGTTCAAAGCGGCGGCCGATTCCTGAATAATTCTCCAGGCCTTTGAGGATGAGGGAAGGGGCGATCTCTAAATCCATTCCCACGCACGCAGCCGCCATGGCATTTTGAATGCTGTGAATTCCCGGGACATTGAGTTTGAGTTTTCCTAATTTTTTTCCTTTCCAGAAAAGGGTAGAACGGCTGGTGAACTTCTCGAATTTAAGTTCCTGGGCAAAAATATCGGCCTGAGTGGAAAATCCATAGCTGATGATTCTCCGATCCAGCGAGGGAATCAGGCTCTGCAGGTTGGGATCGTCCAGGCAGATAACCACCGGGCAGTAGAAAGGCACTTTGTTAGCAAAATGGAGGAAGGTGTTTTTGATTTCCTCCAGTGAATGATAATGATCCAGGTGTTCTCGGTCCAGGTTGGTCAGGACAGCGATGAAGGGAGAAAGATACAGGAAGGAGCGGTCGCTTTCATCCGCTTCAGCCACCATGAAATCCCCCTCTCCCAGCTTGCCGTGGCCGCCCAATTTATTCAGCCGGCCTCCCACCACGATGGTGGGATCATAACCAGCCAGCTCCAGCACCTGGGCTATCATGGAAGTGGTGGAGGTTTTTCCGTGGGACCCGGCCACGGCGATCCCGTATTTCATCCTCATCAGTTCAGCCAGCATCTCTGCCCTTGGAATCACCGGAATATTCACCCGTCTGGCTTCTTCCACTTCCACATTGTCTTCTTTTATGGCTGTAGAGACCACAGCCACATCAGCTCCTTTGACTCTTTCTGCTCTATGGCCTATGGAAATATTGGCTCCCAATCGGATGAGCCTTTGGGTGGCCTCGTTAGGATTGATGTCTGATCCCGAGACTTTATACCCCAAATTCAGGAGCACTTCAGCAATGCCGCTCATTCCTGTACCACCGATGCCGATCATGTGGATATGCTTGAGCTTTTTGTAAACCGGTTTTACCATTTTGAATCCCTCACGGCTGAGTCTCCATCAGCTCAAAGCAGAGGTCGGCAATTCTATCGGCCACCTTACCGGTTTGGAGAGACTTTAAATTTTTTTTCATTTGATGGATCTTTTCCCTCTGTTTAAGGAAGTCCATAATTCTGGAGGACAGGGTCTCCGGGCTCACCTCTTCCTCCAGGATGACCTCAGCTGCCTTTGTTTTCTCCAATTGGCGGGCGTTCGACAGCTGGTGGTTTTCCGAGGCCTTGGAGAAAGGAATCAGCAGTGAAGCCTTTTGAGAAGCGATGATTTCGGCTATAGTGGTGGCCCCGGCCCGGCTGATGATCAGATCTGCCCGCTGAAAGCAGCCAGCCATGTTATGGAAGAAGGGAGCCACTTCCATATGTTTAAAGCTGTGATCCAGGTAATTATTTTTAACCCACTCCCAATCCTTTTCTCCGGTCTGATGGATGATCTTAACCCGGTCTTTTATCCTGCTTAAAAGGGGGAGGGTTTTGATGACAGCCTGGTTTAAGAAATGAGATCCCTGGCTTCCACCGAAGATGAGAAGAGTGAGATGGGAATTCTCCCCTTTTGGTTTCAGCCGGTAAAATTCTTCTCTTACCGGATTTCCGATAAACACTCCTTTTCCCTTGAATGAAGGCAGAGAACCTTGGAAAGCCACCACTGCTTTTCTGACCCAAGGGATCAAAATCCTGTTGGTGAATCCAGGCTTGAAATTCTGCTCCATGATCAGGGTTGGTTTTTTCATCAATGACGCCAGGAGAACAATGGGCCCTGAGCTGTAGCCGCCCATACCCATCACCAGTCGGGGTTTGAAGCGGATCAGGATGATCAGGGATTTTAGAAAAGAGAAGGGAAGAAGAAGAAGGGGTTTTATGATTTTCACTCCCTTTCCCTTCAATCCTTCTATTTTTAAAGGGATGAAATCAGCCCCGTGATGGTCCATGATGGTTTTCTCCAATCCCCGGCTGCTTCCCACGTAGATCAGATGCACATGAGGATCTTTTTCTTTGAGCTTCCTGCCCACAGCCAGGGCGGGGTAGAGGTGGCCGGCCGTGCCTCCTCCACTGATGATGATATTTTTTCCCTTCATTTTTTTCTTCGCATATACCTTTTTCTCTGGGATATATGGAGAATTATAGCAGTGCTGAAAAGGGTGCAGATAAGAGAAGACCTGCCGAAGCTGATCAGAGGAAGGGGAACCCCGGTGGGAGGTCCCAGTCCTAACACAATGCTGATGTTCAAAAGAGCTTGAGAAAAGATGGCCAGGGTCAGTCCTGCCGCCACCAGCTGGCTCTGGAGGCAGGGGGCTCTGAGTGAGATGACCAACCCTCTCCAGAAAAAAAGAGTGAAAAGAAGGAGCACCGCCAGAGTGCCGATAAGGCCGAATTCTTCTCCCAGGATGGCATAGATATAATCGGTATGGGCGCAGGGAAGGAAGAAGAGCTTTTGGGTGCTCTCCCCGATACTCACTCCGAACAGTCCGCCCGAACCTACAGACAGTTTAGATTGGATAATCTGGAATCCATCGCCCTGGGGATCTTTGGTGGGGGATAAGAAGGCAAAGATCCTATCCAGTCTGTAATCTGCCTGGAAAAGATAGAAAGTGAAAAGGGCCGTGGAAACTGTTCCTAACATAAAGAAGTGTTTGAGCTTAACTCCTCCCATGAACAGAACCACAGCAGAAGTGGCAAAAAGCAGAAGCGCTGTTCCATAGTCAGGCTCTTTGATGATCAACAGGATGAACAGGAAGAGTATGCTCAACGGAAATAAAAGAGTGCGGAATTCGTTCGACTTCTCTTTTTTCCGCACCAGATAATGGCTTAGAAAAAGGATCAAACTTATTTTTGCCAGCTCTGAAGGCTGAAACCTGAGGCTGGAAAAATGAATCCAGCGGTTGGTGTTTCCCACTGCCGGCATGAGCAGACACACGGTCAGAAGGATGAGAGACAGAAAAAGAAGTCCGTACACAAAAAACGGATTTTGATAGAATGGGTTTCGGACAGGAAGGATAAAGAAGATAAGCACAATTCCTATCACTGCCCCTATGATCTGATTGATGAGAAAATGGAAGGGATGGTCGTAGGTTTCACTGGACAGAATTCCGGAAGAACTGAACACCATGATCAGGCCGATGAGGATCAGTATCAAGGTGATGGAAAAGAGTATCTTGTCGAAACCGAACGGCCGGAATATTTCCATCTTATTCTGCCTTCCTTTTCCCCACTTCTTTTTTAAGGTCAAAAACTTCCTGCTTGAAAATGTCTCCCCTCTGTTCAAAGTTTTGGAACATATCGAAACTGGTGCAGGCTGGTGCCAGGAGGACCACTTCTCCGGGTCGGGATTCTCTAAACCCCATTCTCACCGCTTCTCTGAGTGAGGAAACCCGGTTCACAGGAAGAGAATTTTGAAGAGCTCTCTCGATTTTCCCTGCTGCCTCTCCCAAAACAATGATTTTTTTTGCCTTTTCTTTAACTGGCAGCCGCAGCTTTTTGAAGTCTCCTCCTTTGTCCCTTCCTCCTAGAATGAGGATTATTTTCTCAGAGAAACTCTGAACCGCATTCAGGGCGGCCTCCACGTTGGTGGCTTTGGAATCATTAAAAAAATCCACTCCTGCTATGGTGCTTACCTTTTCCAGGCGGTGCTGGAGTCCTATGAATGTTTTTACCGATTTTTTGATCTGGCTTAAAGGAATACCAAAAAGATATCCCACTGCGGCAGCGGCCATCACATTTTCTTGGTTGTGTGAACCGACTAGAGGAATTTCTGAAGTCTTCATAAGTGTCCCCTGTTGTTTATCCCTGATAACAATCCATTCCCCTTTTACAAAACATCCCGGACAGACACTCACCTTCCGGCTGAATCCATAGACCTGAGCTTTGGCCCGGGATCGGAGTTTCCAAACCAGGGGTTGATCACGGTTAAGAACGGCCTTATCATGGTCCTGCTGAAAGTCTAACAGTTTCTTTTTCGCCTCAAAGTACTGAGTAAAGGAGGGATGCCAATCCAGATGGTCTGGAGAAATGTTCAAAAGCACGGAGACTGCGGAGCGGAAGTGCTGGGTGTATTGAAGCTGGAAGCTTGAAATTTCTGCCACGTAAATATCGTCTTTTTGGCTGTTCTCCACCAGACTGATAAGGGGAGTTCCGATGTTTCCTGCCAGATAGGACGGCAGCCCTCCTTCTTTGAGGATTTTATGTGTAAGGGACGCCGTGGTCGATTTTCCGTTGGATCCGGTAATGCCTACTATTTTTCCTTTTAAGAAAGAATAGGCCATTTCTATTTCTGAGATGATTTTTACACCCTGTTCTTGGGCAGCCTTGAGCTCAGGAAGAGGAGGAACTCCGGGGCTGGGGACGATGAGATCATTCTCAAGGAAAGTGGAAAGCTGGTGTGTCCCTGTTTCCACTTTCACTCCTTTCTTTTCCAGGAATGAAAGCCTGCCGCCAAGTTCTTCCCCGGTTTTCTTTTCGCTCACCTTCACCTGAGCTCCTCGAGGGAGAAGAAAACGGCACACCTCTTCCCCTGTTTTTCCCAATCCGACCACCAGTATTTTTTTCCCTTTCAGGTTCATTTTACCTCAGCTTCAACGTGGTGAGACTGAAAAGAGCAAATATGATAGCTGCAATCCAGAAGCGGATCACAATTTTCTCTTCAGACCAGCCGATAAGCTCAAAATGATGATGCAGGGGAGCCATCTTGAATATCCTTTTTCCCCCGGTCAGTTTGAAATAGCCGATCTGCAGGAGAGAGGATAAAGCCTCTATGATGAACACACCGGCCACCATGAACAGGAGGAATTCCTGCTTGATCAAGATAGCGATGATGCCGATGGTTCCACCCAGGGAAAGAGCTCCCGAATCTCCCATGAATACCTGAGCAGGATGGCAGTTGTACCAGAGAAAGCCCAGGCAGGCTCCGGACATGGCGCCGGCAAAAATGGTGAGTTCCGCGGCTTGGGGAACCCGGGCGATGTTCAGGTATTCAGACCACAGCGCGTGGCCGGCTGTATAAGAGAGGGCGGTGAAGGCGCTGGCGCTGATAAAGGTCAAGCCGATGGCCAGCCCGTCCAGCCCGTCAGCAAGATTGACAGAGTTTGAGGAGCCAATCAGGATAAGCATGATCCAGGGAAGATAAAGCCATCCTAAATAGGGCATCCATTTCTTGAAGAAGGGAAAACTCAGGTGGAGGTTGAACTCTCCCATGCGGCCGAGATAAACCAGGATAAGGCCGATGAAAGCGGAGATGACGATTTGGAAAAGAAGTTTATGCCGGATGATAAGCCCTGAACTTTTTTTCCTCTTGATCTTGAGGTAATCATCCCAGAAGCCCAGAAGCCCAAAGCAGAACATGGTGGCCATGGCCATCCAGATGTAGGTATTGCCCAGATCTCCCCACAGCAGGGTGGGGATGAGGGTTGAGCTGATAATCAATAGGCCCCCCATGGAAGGAGTCCCTTTTTTCTCCATGTGAGACTCAGGGCCATAGGCCTTGATCTCTTCGCCGATCTGGTATTTTTTCAGAAGTTTTATCACCAGAGGACCGAACAGAAGGCTGAACAGAAGTGCCGTTATTCCCGCTAAGGCTGTCCTGACAGTGATGTACCGGAACACATTGAAGAAGATGAAATATTCTTTTAACGGCACCAGCAGATAATAAAGCATGTTATGGCCTTTTTGATGTCAGTTGTTCTACGATTTTCTCTGTTTTTATTTTCCTGGAGCCTTTGACCAGAACAAGGTCTCCCGCCTGAAGAAGAGACCATATATTTTTGGCAGCCTGGTCAGAATCTGAAAAAGAAACCATTTGTTCCTTTTTCATTCCCGCCGACAGGGCGCCTTCAGCCAGGTGCAAACTCAGGGGACCCACAGTCACCAGAAAATCCCATCCCCATTCCACCAGCTGCTTCCCTGCCTGAATATGAAACTCCACTTCTTTCTTCCCCAGTTCTAACATGTCTCCCAGCACGGCCACTTTTCTCGAGCTGGGAAGATCGGCCAGGCCTTTCAAAGCTTGCTCCAGGCCTCTGGGATTGGAGTTGTAAGAGTCATCGATAAGTTTGATGTTTCTGTCCAGGGTGATCAGAACACCTCTCCTGGAAAAGGGCTTCAGGGTTTTTATTCGGGAAAGCATATCTTCCAGAGGCACAGCAAGGGCATAAGCCGCGGCCGCAGCGGCCAGAAAATTGTAAAGAAAACTTTCATAATAAAAAGGAAAAGAAACTTCTGGTTGGTCCGGTCCGTAGATAAGGTCAAAGACCATCCCTTTGAATCCCAGCCTTTGGATGTTCTGTGCCCGGATATCACATTGGGGAGAAAGACCGAAAAATATTTTCCTTCCCCTGAAATCCCTGGACATTTCTTTGATACGGAAATCGTCTCCGTTCAGAACCGCTGTCCCTCCCGGCTTCAATCCTTCCAGGATTTCTTTTTTGGCCGAGGCGATCTCTTCGATGCTGTGGAAAAATTGGAGGTGGACCGGGTTGACGTTGGTGATGACCGCAACATCAGGAGGAGCGATACGGGTCAGGTCACTGATTTCTCCGAGAGCACTCATGGCCATCTCCAGTACAGCCACTTGATGGGATTTGCGCAGCCGGAGAAGGGAGAGAGGCACACCCAGTTGGTTGTTGAAGTTCCCCTCTGACTTGAGCACGTGGTAAGTGGAGGACAGCAGAGAAGAGGTGAATTCTTTGGTGGTGGTCTTTCCGTTGCTGCCGGTGATGCCCACAATTTTCACAGGATGCTCACGCCGGACTTCTGCGGCCAGTTTTTGAAGTGACTTGAGGGTGTCCTTTACCTGAAGGAGAGCTGCGTTTTTTTGGGAGAGGGAAATTTTTCGAGAAATAACGGCCCCTCCTGCACCTTTCTTCACAGCATCCGGCACAAACTGATGCCCATCACGTTGGGCTGTTATGGCAAAAAATAGTTCGCCGGGTTCAGTCTGTCTGGAGTCGATATTGAACTTACGGAAAGTTAGAGCAGGTGATCCCTGGAGGATGGTTCCGCCGAGTTTTTCTGATATCTGGTCCAAGCGCAGCTCAACCATTCCTGTTGGCCTCCATTCTCTTCAGCAGATCTCTTATCACTTCAGCATCATGGAAAGGAATCATTTGATGGCCCACAATCTGATAATTTTCATGCCCTTTCCCGGCCACCAGGATGAAATCTCCTTTTTTCCCCATAGAGAGAGCTTTCTTTATGGCTTCTCTCCGGTTGGGCATGATTTGGTAATTTTTTTCCCCATTCTTTTTGAATCCCTTTTCTATCTCTGAGATGATGGCCAGAGGATCTTCTGAGCGGGGATTATCTGAGGTAAGAATGGTCCAGTCGGCCAGCCTGCTGGCCACTTCTCCCATCCTGGGCCTTTTGGCTTTGTCCCGGTCTCCTCCTGCACCAAACACCAGCAGGAGGCGGCGGGGATTTTGTTCTCGGGCCGTTTTCAGCAGATTCCGCAGGGCATCGTCGGTATGGGCATAATCGACAAAAATATGCAGCCCCAGAGAGTTTTCAATTCTTTCAAACCTTCCCGGGACACCTTGAAGAGAAGCTGTCCCTTCTTTTATGGCATGAGAGGGGAATTTTAAGCTCAGGGCCACTGCCGCAGCGGCCAGGATGTTATAGAGGTTAGGCTTGCCAAGGAGAGGAGAAGAGAGGGCCATTGTTCCTCCCGGGTACTTCACTTCCAGTTCTATCCCTTGTTGACTGAGGTTGTATTTCTGGGCGTGGACGATGGCCGAAGGGTCAAGCCCGTAGGTTATGGAGGACATAGGAATTTCAGCTATCAGTTTTTTTCCCCAGGGATCATCTGTGTTGACCACAGCAATGCTTTTCTTGTGGTCAGAAAAAAAGAGCTTTTTTTTGGCTTCATAATAATTTTCCATGGAAAGGTGATAGTCGAGATGTTCGCCGCTGAGATTGGTGAAAACAGCCGCATCAAATTCAATTCCCACCACTCTCTTTAGCTCCAGGGCATGAGAGGAGACTTCAATCAGGCAGTGAGTGGCTCCCTCAGCCAGCAGGAGGCTGAGGAGTCTCTGAAGATCCGGGGCTTCTGGGGTGGTCCTTTCTGCAGGCATCTCCAAATTCGGCCCTCTGTAGGAGATGGTCCCCATAACACCGGGACGCAGCTTCGCCTTTTTCAGGATCTCTTCCAGAAGATAGGTGACTGTGGTTTTGCCCTTGGTCCCGGTGATGCCCACGATTTTGAGGTGGCGGGAGGGATGAGAGTAGAAATTGGCTGAACAGACAGCCAGAGCCTGGCGGGCATCGGGTGTGTGAATCCAGCTTTTTTCAAAATGGGGAGGTTTTGGCTTTTCTGCCAGGACCGCAGCCGCCCCTTTGGAAACAGCTTCCTGGATGAATTGATGGCCGTCGGTTTTTTCTCCTTTCAGGGCAGCGAATAAAAATCCGGGCTGGACTTTTTTGGATGAATAGGAGATCCCTCTAATCTCTTGCTGTTCATTCCCGCTGAAATCAAAGATGGAGATTCCTGACAGGAGGTCCCTGAGTTTCATTGGTCTGTCAGACCCCATTGTTTGGAAGCAATGATTGTTTCTGAAGGAGATTGGGGAGGTATTTTTAAATATTGAAGGACCTGGGCAGCGATTTTTCGGAAAACAGGGGCGGCCACCAGTCCTCCATAGTACTGTCCTTGGGGATCGTCAATAACCACCATCATGGAAAAGATCGGCTTTTCGGCTATGACGAACCCCACAAAAGAGGCGGTATGAGAGGATGAAGAATAAGTTCCGGAAGCTGGATTGAATTTCTGGGCCGTGCCCGTTTTTCCAGCAATCCTGTAGCCTTGGAGGCGAGCATTCTTTCCTGTTCCTTTCTCCACAACTTTTTCCAGAATGGAGGCCAGAGTGGAGGCTGTCTGTTCAGAAATCACTCTTGTGCAGCGCAGGGACCGGGGGGGTTCATCAGTGGATGGGGGATGGATTGACTTGACCATTTTAGGAGCTGTTACACAGCCTCGGTTGGCGATAACATTGATGGCCTGCAGCATTTGGATGGGGGTCACTGAGATTTCATACCCGATAGAAAGGGAAGCCAGGGAAAGGTGGGACCAGCTTTTTAAAGGCCGGAAGATGCCTTCTGCCTCGGCCGGAAGATCGATTCCTGTTTTTTGGCCGAATCCGAAGGCTTTTATGGTGTTATACACCATCTTTTCTCCCAACCGTTGGCCGATTTGGATGGCCCCCACATTGGAAGAATGAATGATCACCTCTGGAAAGGTTAAGATACCCAAGCGGCGGTAGTCTTTGAAAGTTTTGCCAGCAATGACAATGCTTCCCTGGCTGCAGTCAAAGTCCTCATTCAAAGCCGCCGATTTTGTCTCCATGGCTGATGCCGCTATGATGACCTTAAAGGTGGATCCAGGATCGAAAAGGTGGTGGATGCCGTGGATCCGATCGCATTTCAAGGGATTGGCTGGAGGATTGTTCAGGTCAAAAGTGGGGTAGTTGGCTAAAGCCAATATTTCTCCAGTGGAAGGCTGGCAGATGATAACTGTTCCCCACTTGGCCTTTTTTTCCTGCATGACCTTGGCCAGCTCTTTTTCGGCGATATACTGGATGGTCTCATCAATGGTCAGGGTCAAATCATTTCCAGGTTCAGGGGCTTCCAGGGTCTCAAAATGATATCCTCTCCGTTTGGCATCCCTCAATATCAGCCGTTTGCCTTTCTTTCCCGCCAGCAGGGAATTGTATTTGTATTCGATTCCGCTGGCCCCCTCCTCATCGATGTTCACCCTTCCCAGGATCTGGGCGGCCAGTTTTCCCTGAGGATAGAACCTTTTGTTCTCTTCGGTCAGATAAATGCCCTCCAAATTGAGATTTTCCACCTGTTCTGCCTTTTCAGAATCGATCTTTCTTTCTATCCATATGAAAGAAGCGTTTCTTTTGATTCTCTTTTTGATGAGGTCGAGATCTTCCTGGGTCAGTCCCAGAATTCTTTTGAGCCTCAGAATTTTTTTGAATTGAAATTCTGCCGGCTGGTCCCGGAAAGGAGTGTAGAAAACAGATTGGCAGCTGATGCTGCTGGCCATAAGACTTCCTCTGCGGTCATAGATAGCTCCCCTTTTGGGGGAAATGGTGCTTATGCTTCGATTTTGCTCGCTGACTCTGGCTTTAAGTTGAGGATAATGGATGATCTGAAGCTGGACCAGGCGAAACACCACAGCCGAGGACCACAGAAGGGAGAAAAAGGCCGCAATCACAGTCCTTTTCTTAATTCTTTTTTGATAGAATTGATTCATCGGATTTCAAATTTACGGATCAGGCTGGAAATTTTCATAGACCACCTGCTCTTTTTCTGGTTTTTTTAGATCTAATTTTTCTTTAGCGATTTTTTCCACTCTATCCAGGGCAAGAAGAGCCGATTTTTCTGTTTTGAGTTTAGCCACTTCTTTTTTTAAACTTTGCAAATTGTTTTCCAGCTTACCTATTTCATAACCCAGGCGGACAGATTCGATTTGGTTCCAGATGTAGAAAGAGAGAAAAATGATCACCATTATGGTCCACGCTGTGGCCAACAGAAGTTCTTTTTTGCGGATTTTTTTTCTTACCATCTAAATTCTTTCTGCCACTCTCAATTTGGCTGATCTGGCCCTTAGGTTGGCAGCCACTTCTTCTGGGCTGGGGGTCACCGGCTTTTTTGTCAGAATTTTCACCAGGGGAGCGGACTCTTTTGGCTGGGCAAGTTTTTTGAAGGTATGCTTGATGATCCTGTCTTCCAGGGAATGGAAGGAGATGGCGGCGATGCGGGCTTTTTTGGGCAGTTTTTGGGTTGTTTTTTTTAGGAAGCAGGAAAGGCTTTTCAATTCTTGATTGACTTCGATCCGCAGGGCTTGAAAGACCTTGGCAGCGGGATGAGTTTTGCCCCGTTGTGGCCTCCATCGAGTGATCTCTTCTACCAGGCGGCGCAGCTGGGATGAGGTTTCAAACTTCTGTTGTTTTCTTCTGGTCACAATTTCCCGGGCCAGCCTTTTGGCTTGTCTGAATTCTCCGTATTCTTTGAAAATTTGAGCCAGTTTATGTTCTGAGTATTTATCCAGAAGTTTTGCGGCTGTAAGCCTGTTCCTGAGGTCCATCCTCATGTCCAGCGGGCCTTCTTGGTTGAAACTGAAACCCCGTTCCGGAGAGTCAAGTTGAAACGAAGACAAACCCAGATCAAGAATAATTCCTTTTATCAAAGAAAAGTTAAGCTTGAGGTCAGGAAGATACCTGAAGTCGGAATGATACAGAGTGACTCTATCGGCGTAAACTTTCAGTTTCTTTTTGGCCTGCAGCAGAGAACTTTCATCGATGTCGAATCCGATAAGAGAGGCATGGGGATTTCTTTTGACTATTTGAAGAGCATGACCGGCCAGGCCCAAAGTGCAGTCCACGTAGATGCCGTCTCTTTCCACCTCCAGATAATCCATCACTTTCTCTACAAGAACTGGAATATGGCCGTTTCCGTTCATTTTTCTTTCCCTGGGGGGAGGATTTCGGCAATGTTTTCGAAATCTTCATTGGTTAATGGTTTTTCCTCCAGGATTTCATCCAGAGCCTCTTTGTTCCAGATTTCCAGGTGATTGGAGAGTCCTATGACCTCAACTTCATCCTTTAGCTTTGCCCTTTCCCTCAATAACTGACTGATCAATACCCGTCCTTTGGAGTCGATGCTGTACTTCATTCCTTTTCTGTTGACCCGAAGCATGAATTTCCGGACGGTGGGTTTGAGATGAAGAGCTCCTTCGCTGGCTCCGCCGGTCAGTTTTTCCCAGATGGGGAGGGGGTAGATTTGGATGGCTTCATCGGTGAGGGAAGTGATGAACAGTTCTTTTCCGTATTCCTCTTCGATGGCCGTGCGGAATTTTTCTGGAATTTTGATTCGGCCGCTGCCGTCTAACCTGGCTGAATAATTTCCTATCAACGAATTTCCCACTTTGTCCCGTTTTGTCCCGTTTTTTCTAAAATATATGGGAGAAAATACCTAATGTCAAGAAAAAAATATAAAAAAAATTCATTTATTTGTTTTATTTTCTTTGTTTTCCTATATGTTGTGGAGGGTTATCGGCGGATACTATATTTAGGATGGACTGCCAGGTAGAAAGGATCCCTTTTCGGTGATGGGAAGTGAGGATTGGAAATGCTTTTCCTGCTGAGTCTTTTTAAGACATTTGTGTCAGCGGTTCAGTTTTTCCTGGAGGAGCTTTTTGGCCAGGGAATAGTCTTTTTCTGCCACCAGAATTTTTATCTCTCCCAAACCATCAGCAGAGAAGGGGTGGACTGACTGGACTACCTGTCCTCTGAACAGGCAGGAGACGCCGTGGCTGGTGAGAAAGCTTTTGATCACTTCGGCTTCTGCTGAACCCCATGCTTTGGCCACCTCCCTGAAGGGAGGATGCGGGTCAATTTTCTTTTTTTCTCTCATTTTTTTCCTTCAGCCGGAAGTAGTCCTCCAGGATTTTCTGGTGGTCGAAAGCAAGCTGGAAATCGATTTCCGATTTGGTGAATATTCCGATATATTGAGCATCATCCTGGGCTTTTGGCTTTCCAGAGGCTTTGCCCACGTAGACAGTGGAGATGGTATGCTGGCGGGGATCGCGCTCAGGATCGGAGTAGGTGTGGAGCTGATAGAGAAGCTTCACATCAAGAGATGTTTCTTCTTTGGCTTCTCTGAGCGCAGCTTGCTCCAGGGATTCTCCGTAATCCACAAACCCTCCCGGCAGCGCCCAGCCAGGAGGAGGATTCTTTCTGTGGATGAGAACCACCCCCTCACAGCCATCTTCTCTTTTGATTTCGATGATGATATCCACGGTGGGTACAGGATTTCTGTATTTTTTCATCCTTTCCCCATTTTCATCTCAGGGGACAAGCCGGCTGATTTTTTATCGAATTATTGACTCTGCCTGCAGGAGTATTTGCTCCCTGCTCTGCCCTCAGAGACAGTTTGTGATTCTGGGTGAAAGTATTAATCTCTGAGCTTGAATTTTTTATCCAGAGTCTTCAGTTTTTCTACGATTCCACCGTATTCCAGTTCGGTGTAGGGGAGCATGGCTGCTCCGGAGAATCCCTGCCGTCTTATGGCGGTGGCTTTTTCGGAGACTTTTGACCTGATGTGATCCCAGAAGGGATGGTCAAAAACATCGGCCGGTTCTGTGAATTTGCCTTCGCTTACGCAGAAAGCAGCGCCGGTGACCACCGGAGGACCGTCAAAGAAAGAAATTGTTGAGTTCAACTTGCAGGGCATCAGAGGTCCGTTATGGCTTCCTCTCATGAATCCGGCTACATAGTGGCCGATTTGAAAAGGAGAAAGCACCTCACCGGTAGCTGGAAACTCACCTTGCACACGGACTAAAGCCACGGGATCATCTTTTCCTGTATACTTTCCGGCTATATTGTGCAGGCGGGTGGTGGAGATGGCTGCGGCCTGGTTTCCTGTACTGCGCGAATAAATGCTCTCGATAACATATCTTTCATTATCACGGAGCAAGGCAGCGATGTCATACAGCTCCTCAGGAGAATTGAGTTCGATGATCTTGTCTTTTTCTGTGTGCGCCACGTCGATGATATGGAAAGTAAAGCCATCGCTCATTTTTGGACTCAAGATGAGTCCGGCACAGTACATAGGATCGGCAAATGCCAGGTAGAAGGGCAGATTGTAACAGCCAGGATCAGTTTTATCAGCAGCAAAAAAGAGAAAGGGTTCATTGGGCCTCTCTTCGAATTCAATTTCTGCCACCGCCGGTCCCATGCCCTTGATGTTGCCGCTGAAGGCATCTTTCAACAGATCCTGTCCCGCTCCGTACAGCCCCTGTTTTTTGGCCACCGCTGTTCCAGCAATAAAGGCATCCCAGGCCAATTTATGTATTTTTTCATCCAGGACGCCTCTCTCATGAGTGCAGAGAATGGCAATATCGTCGCCGGTATGGCTGAAGTAAGAGTCGATGATTAAATTTTTCCCATTTTCCTGAACGAACTTTTTGACTTCATTCTTCAAGGCTATGCTGGGCGTGATGTGCCCTCCGATACTGCCTATATCGGCTTTTAAGACACTGAGAGTGATTTTCATGAGTACCTCCCTTGTTTCAAATTAACGGATAAGTCATTCTAATTTGTTTGCTCCCCGGATGTCAACAGTTCTGGGATAGAAAGCTCTTTTTTGGAGGTGAGTATGGGTCCTTCGACGGCATTCATGACCATCACCGTAAAAGAGAGGCTTTCATAGAGAGAGTTTTAGAAACAGAGACTCCGCGGTAAAGTCAAAGGAGCTTCGAAGAAGCGGCAGTATTTCTGGGCTTCTTTCTCAAATTCTGTGGCAAATTCTTTCCGCAGAGGCTTTACCGGCTTGAATCTCCAGGCCAGGGGATTGATGTAATTCCCCCTGTATTTTATCCGGTAGTCCAGATGAGGGCCGGTGGATTCTCCTGAAGAGCCCACGTAGCCTATGGTTTGCCCGCTCTGAACTTTGGCTCCCTTCCTTATTTCCCTGGCATAACCTCTTAGATGAAGATACATGGTCTGATACTGATTCTTATGACGAATCTTGATCATCCGGCCTGAATATCCATTCCATCCCACAAAAGTGACAGTTCCGTCTGCTGTGGCTTGAACAGGGGTACCGATACGGGCTGCATAGTCCACTCCGTAATGGGGGCGGTAAACCTTTCGGATGGGATGGAGTCTCCTGAGGCTGAACCCAGAAGTGATGCGGGCAAATTTGATGGGAGATTTCAAAAATTCTTTTCTCACCGAGTTGCCGTCAAGATCAAAATAGTCTGATTCACCGGTGTCCGGATAGGTGAAACGGATTGCCCGGAAGCGGCGGCCCTGATTGGTGAATTCTGCAGCCAGAATATTTCCGTAGCCCACAAATTTCCCCTCCAGATATTTTTTTTCAAAAATGATCTTGAACGAATCTCTCACCCGCAAATCTGTGTAAAAGTCGATATCCCAGCCAAAAATCTCCGCCAGGGAAAGGGCCAGTAAATCCTGTTCATCTTTTTTTGCCACCGCTGAGATGAGATTGTTTTCGATGATGCCCCATATCATCCTGACTCTGGTTTCATAAGGAAATTCATTTATTTGCGCTTGATAGGTGTGGTCTTTCATATGGATGGAAAGGTAATTTTGGTGATCGATATCGTACTCCAGGCGGACAAGCTTTTGACCTTGAGAAGTGAAAATTCTCATCTCCTGTCCTGCTTTTATTTTGGCCAGATCGTAGACAGGTTCAACCTCTTTTTTCAGCTTATGAATCTCCCCTGGCGAAAATCCAGATGGACCCAGAATATCGGTAAGGGTCATTCCTCTCTGGATGGGGACTTTTTTTTCATTGAGGGGCGGTTCTGAGGGAGCTTTGGGAAAAGAAGCAAGGCCTTCTGAGGGCGGTTTTTGTTTTACCGGAAGTTCTTTTTTGTAAAAGAAGCTTAAAAAGATAAAAATGCAGAAGAGAAGAATGATATAAAGCAGAAGAAACGCTGAGGGATGATTTTTTTTGTCATGCATTTTTGTGTTCACTTCCTTCTTTCCTGATTGCAGTGCGCGGCGCGTTTCAGAAAATACGATTTAAAACCAATCCCTTTAATAAATCAAGTCAAAAAGAATGAATTTCTATTGCCGTGGCAGGAAGTGAAAGACAGGAACAACGATGCTTACCTCAACAATCCTGATAACATATCATTTTTTATGATTAAAAATATTTTTTGATTTCAATCTCTCCTGGATGCTGACCCTATAATCTTTTTCTGGAGCGGCAAAAACTTTATCCAGGATTCCTTCAAGGCTTTCTCTGTTTTCTGTGTTTTTGGGAATTTCAGTGAGACCGTAACCGAGGACTTTATCTTCTTTCTTCAGCATTTTGGGCCAGATCTGATGCCGGAAGAGATCTATGCTTTGGGGATACAGGCGTAAGCAGCCGTTAAACACTCCTGCACAGTAGTCAGCCAGTTGAGCGCCGAAGCTGCGGCCAGAGAGCTCAAAATTGAGGCTGTCCTTTATGTGAAAAAATCTTGGGGAAAGTCCGGCTCCGTAGATTCCAGAGAATGCTCTTTTCATCTTTCTCTCCACAAGCGGTTCTTCAGGACTGAAGAAAAAAACACACACATTCTCAGGAGGGGTTCTCATTTCCCCCTCTGCCATCTCTAATCCGTGTTCAAGGTGTTGTTTGATGATTTCTGTGGTATCCACAGGGCCGGTTTTCTGTCTCTGGTTAAAGGTGAGGGTGAGGATGATGCGGCAGGAGACGCTCTGGCTGAGAAGTTGAAGGCTTTTGCGGATGAACTGGACAAGGCTATCCAGCGGGTGCCGGCGGAGGGCATAATAGGGCTTGTGAGATGGGATGTTTTCTTTTTTCTGATGGTGCTTGTACAGGGACCAGATGTATGACCATTTCACTTCCTGGCCGGGATCTATATCCAGGAGGTTTTTTTTGAGAAGGAAGTACCTATCCCTGAGTTTGAGCCATTCATCGGCCCGGAAAAGGACCGCACAGCGGCAGTAAAAAGGATTCTTGGAGATGAATTTATCGCTTCTTTCCTTTTTGTATTTTCCGGATTCATCTGAAAAGGCGAAGAAAACAGACATGGATGGTAATGTCCTCTCTATGGATGCTTGCGGCGTTTTCTTTCTATCTCTCTTTTCACCGGTTTATGGAGGATCAGGAAGTAGTAGCCAGTCAAAAGGACCACCACAACCACAAACCGGAGAATGTTGCCCTGAAGTAAAGAATACACAGCATAGGCCAGGACGGCTAGAAGAAGGAAAAGATGGAAAAAGGCAAATATCCAGTCGAACATAACTTCCCATGCAGGTATAATTCAAAAAAAAATAGATTAAGATGAGTCCTTTTCCAGGCGCCGGACGGAGATAATCTCTATGGTTTCTCTGGGCACATCTCTCATGCCGTGTTTGCTCATGGTTTTGACACCGGCGATGTCATCCACCACCTCCATCCCCTGGATGACTTTTCCAAACACCGCGTACCCAAATCCCTGTGCGGTGTTATCTTTATGGTCGAGGAAAGAATTGTCCACATGGTTGATAAAAAACTGGCAGGTGGCGCTGTTGATTTCTGCTGTGCGGGCCATGGCCACTGTCCCTCTCTTGTTTTTCAATCCGTTGTCAGCTTCATTTTTTATGGGCGGTTTGGTCGATTTTTTCACAAAATCTGCGGTCAGCCCTCCTCCCTGGATCATGAAGTTCTCGATGACCCGATGGAAGATGGTTCCGTCATAGAATTTTTCATCCACGTAAGAGAGAAAATTATCCACACTCACCGGGGCTTTATCCGCATAAAGCTCCATGGTGATGTCTCCTTTGGTGGTTTTCATGATCACTTTGGGATTAGATGCCTCTGCCTCGGTCAAAAGAGGCAAGGCCGCAAAAAGGATTCCCAATGAGAAGACCAATAAAATTTTTTTTAACATTCATTCCTCCTTATTGAATTTTCAAAGAAGCCAGAAAATCAAAATATCAGAAATTAAAGGACAAATCAACGCTCATAAAATGCCAGGAGTTCCCCCGGAAATTTAAGGATCGAAGAGGCTGAGCTGATTATTCTTAGAAAATGGGGACATGTACCAATTTCAGCCAATTTCTATCATACATTAATACTAGATCCACGAAGGAAATTGGTAACGTGTCCCCATTTTCTTTTATAAAATCACCCTGCAAATCATCTTCAGAGGCGATGGATCAATGGATGTCAATTTGATATTGGATATTGAAAAAAACTGGAGATTTTTTATTTTTGTGGGTAGAATCCAGAAAAGGAGAACACAATGAGGATGAAAAAAACAGCCAAGATTTTTCCGGGTTTATTGTTTTTATTCGTGGTTTTAACCCCCGGCCTTTCTGCTCAGGGGCACTTTGAATTCGGGTTTCACTATGGAAACTGGAGCATCGATATTTTGAGAGGCATGATCGAAGATGGAATAAACGATGCCCTGGAGAGTGAATTGAAAGACCGGATTCTGGATGATTTGAAACAGGATTATCCCACCCTACAGGAAGTGAGCTACGATCAGGATCTTTCTTTCGACTCCGGCGGTGAAAACTACGGCTTTGAAATCCGCTGGTATCCCGGCGGACACAGCGGATCCTTCAGTCTGGGGCTATCGGTGGAAAAGACCACCATGAGGGTCTCTATTCCCCAGGTGTCTGCCAGTTTATCCATGGAGGAATTGATCACAAGCAGGACCGCTGATTTTCAAGGGGATGCAGACGGCGAGTTTTTGATTGAGCCTCTATCCTTTCATATGAGTCTTCGCTGGGATATCATGACTGCCTGGAGGCTTCATCCCTATATCACCTTGGGGTTTGGTGCAGCCACCGGCACCGCTCTTGAAGAGGGTGAAGTCAGTTATTCCTATTCGGGAGACTTGGATATACAAGGTGAAGAGACAAAGCATTATCAGGACAGCGAGACCAAAACGCTGAAAGAGTTCAAGGATGAATACGAACAGGAAGAGGGAGAAGAATTCTTTATTCCCGGGTTTCTGCCCTTCATCCAGTTGAACCTGGGCCTCAAAGGAGTGCTGACCGAAAATCTTCATGTTTTGGTGGATGCCGGAGTCTGGGATGGATTTTTATTGAGAGGAGGAGTGGCCGTCCGTTTTTAGATCCTGTCTTTGTAAAGAGATCTTACAGGCCAAGTGCTTTTCGCAAAGCCTTCACGCAGGCCCTGTTTTCTTCCATAAAGCCCATGGATATGCGGAGATAGCCGGGCATGAACCAGTCCTCCCCTTTACGGACAAAAACATGCTTGGCGGCCAGTTTCTTTTGCACCTTTTTTGAAGATCCATTCACCCTGACCATCAAGAAAGGAGTGATGCCGGGAATACATTCCAGACCCATGGCATCAAGCTCCTGGTGATAAAATTCTTTTCCTTCCTTGACCAACTGCCTGTATTTCCCCACATGAGTTTCATCCTGGATGGAAGCCAGCCCGCCGGCATACACGGCCTGATTGACTCCCATGTCTCTGAAACTGAACATTTTGATTTTTTCGATGAGCGCGGGATGAGAGATGACATAGCCCAGCCGCATTCCGGCCAGGCCGTGGACTTTGGAGAAAGTGCGGCTGACCATCACCTTGTATCCCTTTTTGATCAGGGAAATTCCATTTCTTCCTTTTTTGTCTTCCAGAAAGTGAGAGTAGGCTTCATCGATGAACACGATGATGTCTTCAGGAAGAGAAGCGCAGAATTCTTGAATATCTTCAAAATCAAGAGAAGTCCCGGTGGGATTGTTGGGATTAACCAGATACACCATTTTTGTCCTGGGGGTGACAGCCTTTCTGATGGAGTGGAGATCAAAAGTAAAATCCTTTCGGAGAGGGATGGCTTTGACTTTGACTCCAATTTTTTTGCACTCTCTGATTATGGTCTGGTAGGTCTGCAGGGCGGTCACCAGTTCTCCTTCCTCATGCAGAAATGTCCAGGGAGCAGTCCTTAAAAATTCGGTGGAACCACATCCTGCCAGAATCATATCTTTGGAAACCTGGTGGTAGGAGGCCAGCTCTTTTATCAGTTGGTCAGTGGAAGTGTACCGGTGGGCTTGGGAGAGGGCCGTGTTCATGGCTTTGAGGGCCAGGGGCGAAGGGCCAAAAGGATTTTCGTTGGCATTGAGGCGGACAGCATCATCAGGATAACCCCATCTGATCTTTACCTGTGAAGCCGCCAGGGATTTTGGAGGAGATGACCATCCGTATCTCCTTAAAGGGAGAGCGGAGCCTGCAGCCATCAAGGTGGTGATGAAATTTCTCCTGGATATCCTCAAATGGGTCATGGTTTTCCTCCTTCCAGACTTTTTGCCAGCATATCCTAACATAAAAGAAGAAAAAATGAACGGGGAAAGCGTGATGGAGTTTCATGTGCCCGCCAGAACAATTCCAATCCTTCCAACCCAAGGGAAGCCAGGGCCGAAGATTACAGGGCCATCCTGGAGAAAATGGTGGATGAGTGTTGATGGGAAAATATTCATTCCATTGCCATGAAATCTCGGTTGGAATTGGCCAGATCAAGTACGGCCCGGAACATAATCCTGGCCAGATCGGTCATGACCTCAGGGGTGACGGTTTTGACTGTATCCCTGGTGGTGTGGGGATAAGTAGGGGAACCGTAGGCTCTGAATAAGATACTGGGAATTCCCTCATTTATAAACACAGCGGCGTCACTGCGGGGACGGTCGATGTTATCAAACGGCAGGGGTTCCATAATCTTCCGGCCAGATATCTTTTCGGCCTCGGAGATGAATTTCCATATTTCCGGATAATTCAAAGCGGCCAAAGCTTTAACCCTATCTCCGCATCCCACCATGTCCAGGTTGAGAAGGACCACAGTCTTGTCTGCAGGCAGAGCGGGCTGCTCAACATAGGCTCGGGAACCTCTGAAAGCCTGCTCCTTTGAGCCGAAAGCAATAAAAAGAAGTGACCGTTTGGGTTTAATCGGACTTTTAGCCACTGCCTCAGCCACACCCAGCATCACAGCCGCTCCCGAAGCATTGTCATTGGCTCCAGGCATGATCTGGTAACAGAATCCCACATGATCAAGATTGGCTCCCAGCACAATAGCTTCGCCTTTAAGAAGAGGGTCTGTCCCCTCGATCATTCCGATCACGTTGTAACCTTTGCCGTGAGGGTGGTGCTCTGTAAAATTTTTGATGGTGAAGACCTTATGGGTTCGGAAAGACTGGGGTTTGAGCGTGGTTTTGATTTTTTCTTTGACTTGGTCATGAGTCTTTCCGGTTCGGCCAAACACATCTTTGACCACTGCCTCTCCCACCTGGGCCACCATGAAATCCTGGACATAGGTGGTGTTGGTATTAACTCTCAATTGGTTGAAGAGCATGCCTCTGGCTCCATGGGCCACCGCCATCTTCACTTTATAAGCCGGATAGGAGTAAGGCCGCCACTTTTTGAAAGCCTGAGGATTTTGTTGAGGAGTGAGGGGAACTTCTGGCTCCACCAGCACAATCTTTCCCTTGACGTTCACTCCAGCATACTCATCATAATGGAGTTCCGGCGCTGTGATCCCGTAGCCCACGTATACCACTTCCGCGGTGATTTCGCCGTCTCCCGACTGGGAGCCCGGATAATACTCTTTTTCGTAGATGTATTTTTTCTTTCTCCAGCGGCCTCTTGACCGGTAGTTGTAGGAGAGTTCCCCGCCCACGAATACGATGGTATACGGATTAGGGTAAGTCTGGAGATAGGAATGGCTGTCTGCGCCTGGCTTAAGTCCCCACTTTTTAAAGAGAGAAGCTGCCCATCTGGCACACCACCTGTACTCAGGAGTGCCGGTAAGCCGGCCGGCATACCTGTCAGAAGAGAGCTTCCGGACATAGCCCAGAAGGGTTTCCTCAGAAATAGAATCCATAACTTCAGCCAGTTGAATCTTTTCTTCTTCCGTTATTTTGGCTTCCTCCTTGAGCATGATCCCGCAGGAAGAGAAAAGGAGAATTGAGGAGAGATAAAATACGATGGTTGTGCGGTGGTTTTTCATGGCCGCTCCTGCTCAAAAATATGAAGCTCTATTTTAGTCATGGAAGGCCAATCAGTAAAGCCGAAGTCCAGAGAACTGCCTTTTTATGTTCATTTCATTGCATTTTCGCACCGGGATATGCAAAATAGAGAAAGTATTCGGAATTTATCATTATTATATCCAATAAAGGAGCAATCATATGGCAGGTTTTGAAGGTGTGAAATGGGCATCTCAACAGATGCGCTATATGCTCGGCGGAAAGAAATTTGATCTCCTGGAACACCGTGCCCGGGTGTTTTCTGTTTCCCGTTCCATCCACTACGGCATGTTCTTATGCTTTGACGGGATCCGTTTCTTCTGTAAAAAAAACGGGAACAGCCAACTGGAGGTGGTTCTTCTCAACTGGCACAAGAACCTGGAGCGGTTCTCGCGGGGAATTGCTTTTAATCTGGCAGAAAGCCAGCAGCAGCTGGTGCCCACCGTGGATGAACTGGAGGATGTGTTCATACAAAAATATTTTAAAGATTCCTCCATGCGTTCTTTCTTTGAACAGATGGCTTCCGAGGAGGCCCAGGGTTATTTCCGGCCTTTCACTGTTGATGAGGATCTTTCCATCGGGGTGACCTTTCCTGAGAATCCCTCCATCCGGGCCGTGGTGTGCCGGTTTGAGCGTTATCTGGGGGAGCCTTTTACCGGGGTGGTGGTCCCCCATCTGGTGCGGGCTGTGGGAGTCAACCAGACCGGCTGTTTGAAACTGGGCGTCAATTACCTGATGAGCTTCAAAGCTGTGGATGCCGCCAGGAAGATCTATCCCCGGGCAAATTCAGCACTTTTTTTGGATGACAGGCCCTATGCTGAGCTTGAAGAAAGGGTGGTCACCGAATGGGATTCCTCCTGCTGTCTGTTCGGCTTCCGTGACGGCACAGTGGTTAAAATACCTGAGAGCAGCTTGATTCTTCCTTCTGTGACCATTCAAGGAATGATGGCCATCCTGAAAGAAAGAGGAGTGAAAGTGGAAGAAAAGGATATCCCCTACGGAGATTTGATCAACAAGGTCAAAGATAAAGAGCTGGTGGTGGCCTGCAGTGTGGGGACGGCCGGAATCCTGAACAGATGCCAGAAATTGATCCTGGCGGATGAAAAGGGCAAAACCATAGCCACTCATCAGGCCGACCAAAGCCATAAGCTTTTCCGCCTCCTTGGTGAAGTCAAGAAACATTACTGGGATATATACAGAGGAAAGGCGGATGCTCCGCAGGGAATAAAGCTTTCTAAATACAAGCTGCCATAACCAAGGCCCCACTCCAATCGGCGCTGAAAAATTAAAATTTTTAAGCAGTCTGAACAAGGAAGTTCTTTTTTATACAAAACCAAATCTCAGGGAAGAAAACAAACCTGGGGATCGTCCAAAAAAATAAAAGAGATGAATGCGTCATAAAAAATATCCCTTCCTGTTAACAGCCATTTTTTTCCTGGTGTTTTTGTGTGTTCCTTACATTTTCGGTCAGGACCGCTCAAAAATTATCCATGTGTCCCGCATCAAGAATCCTCCCAAAATCGACGGCCTTATCCAGGACAGATGCTGGAAGGATATTGACCCTGTCTCTAGATTTGTCCAGTATGATCCTATCAACGGAGAGAAAGCCTCCCAGGAAACGCTTGTCTGGGCCGCTTATGATCAAAAGTACATATATTTCGGCCTTCTGATGAAAGATGCCAGCCCGGAAAGGATCTGGGCAGAGCTTACTCCGCGCAATGAATACGAGAATAATGATTCCATCACAGTGATCCTGGATACATACAATGATAAGAGGACCAGTATAGAGTTTACCGTTAATCCTAAAGGAGTCCAGAGAAACTCGGTGGAGACCATATGGAAATCCGATGCCGTTATCCGGGGTGATGGATGGACAGCCGAAATGGCCATTCCCTTCAAATCCTTAAGGTTTTCCCCGGAACAGAACCAGGTCTGGGGAATAAACTTTAAACGCTATATTCAGCGTTTGAATGAAATAGACTACTGGACAGATGTGGACAGGGATATACCTCTTCTTCACCAGATGGGAGAGCTGAGGGGGCTGTCCGGAATACATCCCGGATACAATCTTGAATTCTTCCCCTATGCCGGCTTCAGATCTTCGCGGTGGGACGGAGCCAGGGATGACAAGATGGCAGCAGGCCTGGATATCAAGTACGGGGTTCTTCCCAATCTCATTCTGGATATCACAGCAAGCCCTGATTTCAGCGAAGTGGAATCCGATCCCTTCATCTACCAGCTCTCTCCTTATGAAACCTATTTCAGAGAGAGACGTCCGTTTTTTACTGAAGGCAGTCAGTATTTCGAGCTGTCCCCTGAAGGCGGCCATTATTGGGGGCCGGATGTCAGTTTATTCTATTCCAGACGCATCCACAGTCCGAGAATTGCGTCCAAGATGTCTGGAAAAACCGGGGGATATTCTTTCGGAGTGTTGGGAGCGGTTAACCAAGAGGAGGAGGACGACGATACATTTTTCAGCGTGGTCCGGATACAGAAGGATATCCTCAAGAATTCCCAGATCGGTATCTACTATGCAGGGATGGATACACCAGGAGAATACAACCGGAATTTCGCTGTAGACTACAACTTCAATTTTAAAGACATTTATTATCTCCGGGGGATGAGCGCGCTCTCTTTCAACAACCGCATGCGCTACCAAAACAGCGGCGTTCATATTCTCCAGTTTGAAAGAGAACCTGACGCTGGATGGCAGCTCAATTTCAACTTCCAGAGGATTGAAGAGAACGTGGATGTCAGAACTGGCTACATCACCACCATAGATATTCAATCCACGGAACTGAGTGCAGGATATGGCTGGCGGTTCAACCGGGGAAAGGTCAAGTACTTCACTCTGGATTTTGGAGGGAATCTTGAACAGGATTCTCGCGGCCGTTTGACCGGCAGCTCTTTTGATTTGAGATTCTGGACGGAATTCTTCTCAAGGTTCAATATCCATGGGGGAATCGATGCAGGAAAAAGCAAATATCAGGTGTTTGAGGAGAACGATGAGCTGGCCTGGACAGGAGAGTTTATTCCCACCTATGGAGGAGATATAGATTTTCGCTGGAGACGAGGAGGATTTCTGAAAGAGGTCAGTCTTGAAGGAGGATGGGATAAAAAGGGGATCTATAATGAGGAGTACACCAGGGTGGAACCAGGATCCCAGACATCAATAGAAGCCTCGCTGACTCTCCGCCCGCGCAGCAACTTTGAATGGTCTTTTAGCAGCGACTGGATACGTCAGGTCATAGATCAAACAGGGGAAAAAGTCTTTGACGGCGTGACCTATGCCACGTCCCTGCACTACCAGATCACGCGCAGTTTGTTTTTGAGCACCCGGCTTTTAGGGGAAAGCCGGGAAGACCAGTACAATCTGGATTTTCTGGTGGGGTATTATTTCGGGGCTGGCAACATCATCCAGCTCAGCTATAAAAAAAGCGCCAGGACAGAGGGCTTAAGCCGGGAAGGAGGACACTCCATCACCTTGAAAGTGTCGTATCTGTTGAGAATCTGAGAATCTCCGAATTTACGGCAAGAATTTGTTCCTTATTATGCGGCCTGAATCTGGTATAATATGGCAGCTTATTAAGGTGCGCCCGTAGCTCAGTGGATAGAGCGGTGGACTTCGAATCCAAAGGTCGGGGGTTCAAATCCCTCCGGGCGTGCCAGC
>JBKHJA010000107.1:0-8413 GCA_046538375.1 Candidatus Aminicenantota bacterium | reverse complement strand
ATCTGAACTAGAGCGGAGACATTTCCCTCCAACATTTCATCCTTTTTTATCCCGTTACTTTGGGACATCATCAAAAAAGGAGGAGGAGGTTCAAATGAAACGTTATTATTCAGCTTTAAGCGTATTTTTCATTGTTTTATTTTGTTCTGGTTTGAATGCAAGAGCCCTTGAGCGCCCGGACCTGGAGAAATTCTCGTCTATGAAAGCCAGAAGCATCGGACCAGCGGGCATGAGCGGCAGAGTAGCAGCGGTGGAATGTGTTTTGTCTAATCCCAATGTCATTTATGTGGGAGGGGCCACCAGCGGAGTTTGGAAATCTGTGGATGGAGGTTTCACCTGGGAGCCTATTTTCGATCATCAACCCGTTTCCAGTATTGGAGCTATCGCCGTTTATCAGAAAAACCCCTCCCTAGTCTGGGTAGGCACTGGAGAAGGAAATACACGCAACAGCGCTGGAGTAGGCTACGGTATTTTTAAAAGCGTTGATGGAGGTAAAACTTGGACTCACCTAGGCTTAGAAAAAACAGAAAGAATCCACCGCATTATCCTTCACCCTGATAACCCGGATACTGCTTTTGCCGCCGCTATGGGTACGGCCTGGGGAGAAAATCCGGAAAGAGGAGTGTATAAGACTGCAGACGGGGGAAAGACCTGGGAGAAAGTGCTCTACGTTGATGAAAAAGTGGGATGTGCTGAGCTGGTCATGGACCCTCAAAATCCCCATAAACTTTTTGCTGCTATGTGGGAGTACCGCCGCTGGCCGTGGCACTTTAAATCAGGGGGACCGGGAAGCGGCCTGTATGTTACCCATGACGGGGGCAAGACCTGGAAAGAAATTACCCATAAAGAGGGCCTTCCTCAAGGTGAATTAGGACGCATGGGGATAGCCATCGCCCGTTCCAATCCTGAGATTGTGTATGCGCTGGTAGAAGCTAAAAAGAATGCTCTTTACCGTTCTGAAGATGGAGGGGAAACCTGGAAGGCTGTCAATGATTCCGATGGAGTCAACCCCAGACCGTTTTATTACTGTGATATCCGCGTAGACCCTGAAAACGAAAGCCGGGTCTACAGATTGGCTTCCAGGCTTTCGGTCTCAGAAGACGGAGGGAAATCTTTTGAAAGGATTGCCCGTGGGGTTCACAGCGACCATCATGCTCTGTGGATCAATCCAGAAAACGGACGGTTCTTGATAAACGGAAACGACGGTGGACTGGCTATCAGCAGTGACAGAGGAAATTCATGGCGGACGGTTAAGAACTTACCTTTTGCTCAATTCTACCACATCAGGGTGGACATGGACCTTCCTTACAACGTTTATGGAGGGATGCAGGACAACGGTTCCTGGTGCGGCCCCAGCAGAGTCTGGAGAAGAGGTGGAATCCCCAACTATCTCTGGAAAAGTATTGGAGGGGGAGACGGCTTTGACGTGGTTAAAGATCCGGCTAAACCTGAAATCGGGTATTCCATGTGGCAGGGGGGTAATTTGATACGCTTTAATCTGGAAACAGGGGAGATGAAATACATAAAACCACCCGCTCCCCAAGGAGTAAAGCTCCGTTTTAACTGGAATGCCGGTATCGCCATCGATCCCTTTGATCCTTCCACCATCTACTACGGAAGTCAATTTGTCCATAAAACTACGGACAGGGGAGAAAGCTGGGAGATCATAAGCCCTGACCTGACCACCGATGATCCGGAGAAACAAAAGCAGGCCCAGAGCGGGGGACTTACTCTGGATGTGACCAACGCCGAGAATCATTGTTCTATCCTGACCATAGCTCCCAGTCCTGTTGAAAAAGGAGTAATCTGGGTAGGTACTGATGATGGAAACATTCAGGTCACCACAGATGGAGGAGAAAACTGGACCAATGTGGTGAAGAATATAAAGGGACTGCCTCCTCATACCTGGTGTCCGCATATAAAGGCGTCCACTCATGATTCTGGAACAGCTTATGTGGTTTTTGATGATCATCGGCGAAGCAACTGGAAGACTTATGTCTATAAAACTTCCAACCTGGGAAAAACATGGGAAGACCTGGCCAGAGTTGATCCTACGGCTGATAAAGAAAATGAAGTCTGGGGATTTGCCCATGTGATCGAGGAAGACCCGGTCAACAAAAATCTTCTTTTCCTGGGTACAGAATTTGGGCTCTATGTCAGCTTTGACGGAGGAAATCATTGGTCCAAATGGACTCAAGGAGTCCCCACAGTACCGGTCAGGGATCTGGTCGTTCATCCTCGAGAACATGACCTGGTGGTGGGCACACACGGGAGAGGAGCCTACATCATCGATGATATAAGACCGCTGCGTAAGGCTTCTCAGGAGGTTATGCAAAGACCACTGTATATTTTTGAAACCTCTTCAGCCTACATTCATCATTCCAGGCCAGCCCAGGGCTTCAATTCTCCCGGAGATACTATGTTTTTTGGAGAGAATGAACCTTATGGAGCTGGGATCATTTATGTCTGTAATCCCCTTCAAGAAAAAGAGGAAAAAGAAGAGGCTGAAGAAGAACCAGGCAAGGAAAAAGAAGAAAAGAAGAAAGAGAAAAAAGTAAAAATTACTATAACCGATGAGGAAGGAAAGGTCATTCGCGAAACAGAAGATACTTTTGAGCGCGGAGTTAACCGGTTTAACTGGGATTTACGTACAGACGGGATTGATTTTCCCAGCTTGAAAGAAAGAGAGAGACCCTACTACAGACGGACTGAACCTGAAGTTATCCCTGGCCAGTATACAGTAAAAATCAAGATGGGAGAGCATGAAGAGACTCAAACCATTCAGGTCAAACCAGACCCCGAGGAAAATATACCACTGGAATCCCGCAAGGAGAAATTTGAAACTATCCAGGAGTACGGAGAAGAAATCGAAGTTTTAACCGAAGCCGTAAACAGGATTAAAGAAACCAGAAAGAAAATAGATACAGTTTTGAAGCAGTTAGAGGAAAGCAAAATAGGGGAAGAGGAAAAAGAGAAAAAAGAGGAAGCCCAGACACTGAAAGAAGAAGCCAAAAAGCTTAACAAAAAATTGGATGATTATCTGGAAAAAGTTTTCGGTCCTCAGGATGCCCAGGGTATCACTGACCGCAGCGAAACTATCTTAAGCCAGGTCACCAGTCCTCTCTACGGATTAGGTTCTTCCTATGATGCTCCTTCTCCCGCAGAGAAGGCTAAGCTGGAGCAAGGCAGGGAAGTTCTGAACAAGGCTTTACAGGAAGTTAATAAAATCTTTGAGGAAGATGTCACTGCTTTCGCTGAGAAATATGAAGCTTTTGATTTTGAACTCTTTCCCCAGATGGAGCCTTTAGACCTTAACTGGAAACCCAAGAAAGAAAAATAAGCAGGCGTATTCAGAGAATCCTGCGGTTCTTCAGTTTAATTTTTTTAAAGGGGATGGTTTGGAGGGATTGTCTGATCTGGCACTCCTTTTCAGCCGTTGACCATTTTATTTTGGATGTGATACTTTCCGGGCAGAATCTGCTGAGATCAGAGAAGGACTGCACCATGGATCGAAAATCTTTGGAGAGACTGGCTAAAAAAATCCAGCACTGCCAGAAGTGTGAAAGAAGCCAGGCCAGGACGCACGCTGTACCTGGAGAAGGCTATCCAAATTCAGGTATGCTCTTGGTAGGAGAAGCACCAGGAAAAAAAGAAGACCACACTGGCCAGCCCTTTGTGGGGCGGGCCGGAGATTATCTCAACAAGATCCTATCGTCATATAATCTGGATAGAAACCAGGTGTTCATCACATCGGTGCTGAAATGTTATCATCCCCGACCTCCCAAAAAACAGCAGATCAAAAAATGTCTGCCTTGGAGTCACCATCAAATTGAAGCCTTGAATACGAAATTGATCCTGGTGATGGGACGATGGGCGGCTTGGGCATTTCTGGGCATCCAGAAATTGGAGGGCATCCCCAAGGTCCTATCCTGGAAGGGAATAAATTGTGTAGTGGCCTGTCACCCCGCAGCGGCCATGCGCTTTCCCCACAGAGACAGAGAATTCCGGGAAGGATTCAAAATCTTTGTTGCCCGGGCGGCTGAAATGGATCTACGGCCATTCCCTTAGTCCTTTGTTGAACATGATATGCTGACGGGTATTCAGAGTCACCTGGATTTCCGGCATGATGTCCCAAATTATTTCTTCGCCTGATACCAGTTCAGGGGAAGCCAGCACTCATTTCGCTCCATCCAAAAGGAACCACCACCTCCAACTGGTTCCGGGCCCCGGAAAAAGAGATGCTTACCCATCAGGTTCCTAATCTCCCTTTTTTTCTTTAAAAGTGGTAAAATACCCAGTTCAGGTCAAAATCCGCAATTTCAAAGGAGACCAAAATTATTACCCTCAAATGCCATGCCAAATTCATAGATGGACTTCTTTAAATTATCATGGCACGGACCTTGCGCAAGTTAGAGAGAGGTGAAAAAATCATGCCGTTCGATTCAAACCTTAACTCTCATTCCGTAAATATATCTTCAAAAGACTATGATGCCGTGATTTTCGATCTTGACGGGGTGGTCACTAAAACGGCTAGAGTCCATGCGGCCGTGTGGAAGGAAATGTTTGATGGTTATCTAAAGGAGAGGTCTTCGGATGGTCAGGATTTCGTACCTTTCGATATCGGGCAAGACTACCGGAAATATGTCAACGGCAAACCCCGCTACGAGGGGGTAAAAAGCTTTCTAGATTCCAGAGGCATTCACCTTCCTTACGGATCGCCGGCTGATCCGCCAGAAAAAGAGACTGTGTGTGGACTGGGTAACCGAAAAAACCATTTATTCCACCAACATCTGAAAAAATACGGAGTGGAAACCTACCAGTCTGCGGTTGATTTGATTCGCCGACTCAAGGAAGAGAAATTTAAGACAGCCGTTGTATCCTCCAGCAAGAACTGCACCGAAGTGCTGGAAGCAGCCGGCCTTGAAGATGTATTCGATGTCCAAGTGGATGGTGTGGTATCGGAAAAGATGAACCTCAAAGGGAAGCCTTATCCGGATATTTTTCTGGAAGCCGCACGGCGTCTTGAAGTGCAGGTGAATCGGGCTGTGGTGGTCGAGGATGCCCTGGCCGGAGTGGAAGCAGGCAGGCGGGGAGGATTCGGCTGTGTGATCGGTGTGGATAGAAGCGGAAAAAGAAGGGATCTGATAAAAAAAGGGGCCCATGCTGTGGTGCCGGATTTATCTCGAATCAAAGTCCTCAAGAGAAGCGCGGCAGCCGGCAAAAGGCAAGTGAAATATATTCCCTCTGCCATGGATAACTTGGAAAAGATTCGCAGTCTCATGGAGGCAAAACAAGCCGTCTTTTTTCTGGATTACGATGGTACCTTAACGCCGATTGTCCGCCGTCCGGAAGAGGCTGTCATGTCCGATGAAATGCGCTCTGTTGTATCTGAGCTCTCGCGGCACTGTCCTATGGCCGTAGTCAGCGGAAGAGATTTGAAGGATGTCAAGAGCCTGGTGAGGATAGAGGGCATTTTTTATGCAGGAAGCCACGGCTTTGATATCGCCGGACCAGATGATTGGCATACTGTGCATCAACGGGGCGAGGAATTCCTTCCTGTTCTTGACGCTGCCGAAAAGGATATTAAACACCGATTAAAGGATACACCTGGAGCCCGGGTGGAACGGAAAAAATTTTCAATCGCCACCCATTATCGAGAAGTGGAACCGGAAAAAGCGGAACGTGTGGATAAGGCTGTGGATGAAGTGCTGGCAAAACACCCGGAACTCAGGAAAGGACGCGGAAAAAAGGTTTTTGAAATGCAGCCTGATATAGACTGGGATAAGGGAATGGCTCTGCTCTGGCTCTTGAGAGAGCTGAAATTGAATAATCCCCAGGTCCTTCCTTTTTATATAGGCGATGATGTGACCGATGAAGATGCTTTCGGGGTGCTTTTGAAAAGGGGAATCGGAATAGTGGTAAGCGAAGAAATGCGCCCTTCCAAGGCCGCCTACAGGCTGCAGAATCCGGATGAAGTCCTTCTTTTTCTTAAAAAAATGCTCGCCATTCTGAAAGCATAAAATTGACGCACCATAGTTTGTTTACAAAAGTCAAATCTCCTGTAATAGAAAACGGGATTCGTCAAGGAAATATTGTTGTCCTTATCCACATTTATTTTTGCTTCTTGGGAAAAAAATTAATTTAGCCCCTTTATTATAAAATGTCTGCGCTTTCCTCCAAGAAAGATTCTTCTACCCAGAACGACTTCTCCGCCAGCATAAACCAGAAAGCCCTGCCCGAAAAACCGTGGACACTGCCCAAGGAAAAAATTCTCCGTTTCTTTGGTGTGTCTGAAGATAATGGATTATCATCCGAAGAGGCCGATTGTGGTGATGACACATTTATGGTTGAATCGGGTGCTGAGAAAGACATCCGTAACATCATCTCTGGGGTTGCTTTGTGGTGATGGGTGATACAGATCTCTGTCCCTGGGATATGGGAACCTGGGGTTCGATGACCACCCGGTTTTTTGGACCTCCATTGAGAGCAGCGGCAGCAGAAGCCCGGGCAGTTTTGATAGAGCTGGCAGCCGAACACCTGAACACTTCGCCTTCCCGGTTAACAGTCGAGGCCGGAGTCATATACCATAAATCTCAGCAGCAGAAAAAAGTCACCTATGCCCAGCTCACTAAAGGGAAGAAGATTGCCAGGCACCTCAAGAGGGAAAAGACTCTGGAAAAGCCTTCAGATTTCACCGTTGTGGGAACCCCGGTCCTGCGCAGGGATGCAGAGGAAAAAGTCACCGGGAAAGCCAGCTTCGCTGGAGACATTCGGGAAGAAGGGATGCTTTACGCCAGGATCTTAAGGCCTCCTGCCCATGGTGCCAAATTGACCAGTGTGGACACATCTGGAGCAAAAGGGACCAGAGGAACTCAGGTCATCCAGGATGGCGATTTGGTGGCGGTTCTGAATGAAGATCCTGAACTAGCAGAAGAAGCTTTTAAACAGATCAAAGCTCAGTGGAAGAAGCCCGAGGCAAAAGTCGATGAGAAAACCATCTTCAGCCACCTTCTCCAAGTGGCTCCGAAAGGGGAGGTGGTATCCCAGGGAGGAAATTTGGTTGAAGGGGAGAAAATTTCAAAAGCTGTGGTTGAAAAAACATACTTCGACGGATATGTGGCCCATGCGCCTATCGAAACTCATACAGCCCTGGCCAAAATCGAAGGAGACAAGGCCACAATATGGGCATCCACTCAATCCCCCTTCGGCGTAAAAGAAGAAGTGGCGTCCGCTCTGGGTTTCCCTCCCAGGAATGTCCGAGTGATCACCCCTTTTGTGGGAGGAGGATTTGGAGGAAAAAGCAGAAACCGCCAGGCCGTAGAGGCTGCCATGTTATCGAAACTGAGCGGAAAACCTGTCCAGGTGGCCTGGACCCGGCCAGAAGAATTTTTCTATGATACTTTTCGACCTGCCGCCGTCGTCAAGATAAAAGCTGGAGTTGATGACTCAGGCTGTATCACCCTTTGGGATTACGGTGTTTATTTTGCCGGAGAAAGAGGTTCCCAACATTTCTATGATATCCCTCATCACCGCACCATGTCCTATGGCGGAGGATGGGGGGGGACACCCGGGTCTCATCCTTTCGGGACCGGTGCCTGGCGGGCTCCAGCAAACAACACCAACACCTTTGCCAGAGAATCTCATATCAATATGCTGGCCGCCACAGCAGGAATGGATCCGCTGGAATTTCGCCTGAAGAATCTGAAAGACAAGAGGATGATCCGGGTCTTAAAGGCGGCTGCTGAAAAGTTCGGCTGGAAGCCAGCCAAGGCTCCCCGCGGCCGTGGTTTCGGGATTGCTTCCGGCATCGACTCCGGTACCTATGTGGCTCATATGGCTGAAGTGGAAGTCAACCAGAAAACAGGCCAGGTCCAGGTGAAGCGGGTGGTATGCGCACAGGATATGGGATTGTCCGTCAATCCTGAAGGTGCAAAAATACAGATAGAAGGATGCGTCACCATGGGTTTAGGGTACGCTTTGACCGAGGATATTCATTTCAAGGGCGGAGAGATATTCGACCTGAATTTTGACACCTACCAGATTCCGAGATTTTCATGGCTTCCTGAAATCGAGACAGTCCTGATCGATGACGAGGAGGCCTCTCCTCAAGGAGGAGGGGAACCGGCCATCATCTGCATGGGTGGAGTCATCGCAAATGCCATATCTGATGCCATCAATGCCCGTGTATTCCAGCTACCCATGTCCCCTGACCGAATCAAACCAGCCTTGAGCTAATGGCGGCCCGCAGCGTATTGTTGCGGAAGGGAATAAGGAGATCGTACGAACCCACACTCTGGTCGACCAGAACTGTTTTTTGAGGCCGGCGCGTCAAAGTAAATAAAAAGACCTCTCCCCATCTAACCTGCATTATTCATAAATTGAAGGTTTTCCCAGATGCAGTCATGAATTTAAG
>JBKHJA010000011.1:0-35613 GCA_046538375.1 Candidatus Aminicenantota bacterium | reverse complement strand
CTTAGGACCTAGTTCCTGGTGAAGGAGTGCGGGTTCGAGTCCCGCTCTGCCCATACCAAAGTCAATTTTAACAGAAGACATTTAACCAAAATGAAAAGTCATGTCAAAAAACTCGGTGAATGCAAGCGGGAGATAGAAGTGGAAGTGGAAAAAGAGAAAGTGATGAAAGAATTCCACCGTATTGTCGCCCGTTACTCCCGCCAAGCTAAAATTCCGGGATTCCGCCCCGGAAAAGCTCCTGAGGAGATGGTCAAACGTATGTTTTACCCCCAGATTAAGGATTCTTTGATCAGTGACTTGGTTCCCAAGGCTTTGCAGCAAGAGCTTCGCTCTCAAAATCTCAACCCCATAGCAACACCTGTCCTCAACCATCTCCATTTTGAGGAAGGAGAACCTCTTCACTTTAAAGCTCAGTTTGAGATATGGCCGGAAGTCCCTCTTCCTGATTATAAAAAGGAAAGAGTGAAAAGAAAAAAAATATCTGTGACCGAGGAGGAAGTCAACCAGGCTTTAGAAGAACTTCGTTTGAATGCTGCTCAATATATCCCAGTGGAGAATAGGGGAGTGGCTGATGGAGATTATGTGGTGGCTGAAATGAGAGGAAGAGACACGGGAACAAAAAGATATTTTCCTAAAGAGAAGATCATTATGGTGGCTGGAGATACTTCCAATGAAGAAGAATTGAACCAAAATCTATCCGGTTTGAAACCTGGTCAGGACAGCAATTTTGTCATAGCCCACAGCCAGGACCATCCAAACAAAAAACTGGCGGGAAAAGAGGTTGAATACAACCTAAAGGTTATTTCTATCAAAGAGAGAAGGGTCCCCCAAATCAACGACGATTTCGCCAGAGATCTTGGAGATTATGAAAATCTGAAGAGTTTAAGAAAGGAGGTAAAAGAGAAAATAAAGCAGTCCAAGCAGAAAGAGGCCAGAAAGGAGATGGCCGAAGACATCATAAAAAATATTTCCAAGAAAATAAGTTTCGAGATTCCAGAATCTATAATAGAAGCAGAATACAAAGCTGTTTTAAACCGGCTTCTCTCTTCAAGTTCTTCACAGAATTTAAACCAGGAAGAGAAACGAAAGCTTAAGATTGAGGCAAGAAAGAAGGCCCAGCAGAACCTCAAGAATCATCTGATTTGGAGGAGAATAGCGGAGAATGAAAACATCGAGGTATCGGAAGAGGACGTTCATCAGGAGATGAAGTCTATGGCTGAAGCCAACAATCTGCCCTTGGCTAAAGTTGTAGAAACGATAAACAAAGAAGGAAAGAGAGAAGAGCTGAAGAACACCATCCTGTACAAAAAGACGGTTGACTTTTTAGTCAACAGCGCTATAATAGAATGAAAGCTTTCTCATGGCATTAATCCCCTTCATCATAGAACAAGACGGAAAATATGAACGAGCATATGACATTTATTCCCGACTTCTTAAAGACAATATTATTTTTATCGGGTCTGATATAAACGATGATGTGGCTAATTTGGTTATCGCACAGCTCCTTTATCTGGAAGCTGAAAAACCAGAGGAAGAAATTTCGTTGTACATCAACTCTCCTGGAGGAAGCATCACTTCTGGCTTAGCCATATACGATACCATGCAGTTTATCAATTCAGAAATTGCTACCATCTGCGTAGGCCAGGCAGCCAGTATGGCTGCTGTCCTTCTGGCGGCGGGAACCAAGGGGAAGAGAAACTCCCTTCCCAATGCCAGGATTGTACTGCATCAACCTTCTGGTGCCTACCATGGACAGGCTTCTGATGTGGCCATTCAAGCCAAAGAAATCTTAAGAATAAGAGAAAATATTCATGATATCTTAACCAGACATACCCAGCAGCCAAAAAAGAGAATCCAAACTGATATTGAGAGAGATTTTATCATGACTCCTGAGCAGGCAAAAGAATACGGTATAATCGATGCAATCATTGAAAACAGGAATCATTCAAAAAAATAATCAAGCTCTTTAAATATCATTCCCTTATCAAGAGTTAACCATGGATGACAGTTATCAGCAAAGAATAAAAACTCCGGCCAGATGCAATTTTTGCAACCGAACTCAATCTCAGGTACGAAAGCTTATTGCGGGTCCCAAGGGAGTCTATATCTGTGACAATTGTGTGGAACTCGCACATTCTATTATATTTACAGAAAGATTGGGAGAAAAAAAGGAACGGACTGAATTTCCCACACCGTTTGAAATTAAAAAAGCTTTGGATGGATACATCATCGGCCAAGAAGGAGCAAAGAAAAGAATCTCTGTGGCGGTTTACAATCATTACAAACGCATCAATTTCAAGAGGAATATTTCCGATGAAGTGGAATTGACCAAAAGCAATATCCTGTTCATCGGACCTACAGGAACGGGGAAAACCCTGATGGCCCAAACTCTTGCCAGGATATTATCCGTGCCTTTTGCCATTGCCGATGCCACATCTCTCACCGAGGCTGGCTACGTGGGAGAAGATGTGGAGAATATCGTACTCAAGCTTTTTCAGGCAGCAAAAGGAAACATTGAAAAGACCCAAAAAGGCATTATATATATCGATGAAATCGATAAGGTAAGCCGTAAGAATGACAGTCCCTCCATAACTAGAGATGTCTCTGGGGAGGGCGTCCAGCAAGCCTTATTAAAAATTATAGAAGGAACCACTGCCAACATTCCTCCACAAGGAGGACGGAAACATCCTTACCAGGAATGCATCCCCGTGGATACAACAAATATACTGTTCATCTGCGGAGGGGCGTTTATTGGACTGGAAAAAATTATCGCTCAGAGAACGGGAAAGTCCATAGTGGGATTCAAGTCAGATCTTCCCAGGAAGAGATCCGAAACTCTGGATGAAATGTACATCCATCTGATTCCACAGGATTTGATCAAATATGGGCTGATACCGGAACTGGTTGGCAGAATTCCTGTGGTGGCCACATTCTCTGACCTGAGTGTTAAAGATTTGGTGGATATCCTCACCAGACCAAAGAATTCGATAGTGAAGCAATTCAAAAAGCTGTTTGAAATGGAGGGAGTCCAGCTTGAATTCACCAGAGAGGCTCTTTTGACCATTGCTCAAAAATCCATGGAGAAGAAGTTAGGAGCGAGAGGTTTAAGAGGCATTATCGAAGATCTTATGCTGGATATCATGTTTCATCTTCCTTCATCAAAAAAGGCCACCCAGTTCAAGATTACAAAGAGAATGGTTGAAAAAAATGAGCTGAAATTTAAGAAATTAAAACAAACAGTTGGGGTGTAAATATGCAAAATATCAATGACCAATCTGAAATCATCAAGAACATTTCTCTTATTCCCTTGAGAGATTTGGTTGTTTTTCCTTCAACATTGGTCCCTTTCATCATCGGGCGGTCTTCTTCTGTCAAAGCCCTGGAAACGGCTACAGAGAAAGACAAGATGATCTTTCTCTCCGCCCAGATGGATCCATCCATTGATAACCCCACTCCCAAGGATATCTACTCCATGGGAGTGGTGGCCAAAATCATTCGGGCCATCAAGATGGATGACAAAAACATCAAAGTGATTGTTGAAGGAAAGAAAAGAGCCCGGATCATTGAGTACTTGAGCACTTATCCTTATTATCAAGTTTTGGCTAAAGAGGTAAAGGAAATAGAGGTGAAGGGTACAGAGATAAAAGAAGTTATGAAGAGAGTATTGACTCTTTTTGAGGATTATCTCAAACTCAGTCAGCATTCGAATTTTGAGTCCATCATTCCCGCCTTGAGAGATAACTCTCCTGATAGGATTGCTGATATCATTAGTTCTCATCTGTATCTGTCCTTAGATGAGAAACAGAACCTGCTGGAGACCATCAACAGCCAAGAGAGGATGCAGAGACTCAATTTTATCTTGGAAAATGAGATTTTGAAGATTCATTCAAAATTGCGAAACGAGGGAAAGAAAAGAGGAGGCCGCCGGAAAAGTCCTTTCGGAGATCAGAACAAAAAAATTTTCCCCCCCGGATTAGGTTATAAAAAGGAAGATCAGCCCAATGAGATAGCAGAACTCAAACGGAAGGTGGAGAAAGCCCGCATGCCCAAGGATGCTGAAGAGAAAGCTTACCGGGAAATTGAAAGGCTGGAATCCATGCCTCCCATGTCAGCCGAAGCCACGGTTTGCCGCAATTATCTAGATTGGCTCACCTCCTTGCCCTGGAATAAGAAATCAAGAGAAAAAAGGGATATAAGAGATGCACAAAAGATTCTGGATGAAGACCACTACGGGCTGAAGAAAGTCAAAGAGAGAATATTGGAATACCTTTCCATCCGTCAACTGGTGAAGAATCCCAAGGGCGTTATCCTGGGATTTATAGGTCCACCGGGGGTAGGGAAGAGCTCCCTGGGTCGATCCATTGCCCGGGCCACTGGCCGCAAATTTGTGCGGCTCTCTTTAGGTGGAGTCCGGGATGAGGCTGAAATCCGGGGTCATCGGAGAACTTATATCGGAGCCTATCCGGGCAGGATTATTCAGATGATCAAAAGGGCAGGAACCAAAAACCCTGTTTTTCTGCTGGATGAAGTGGACAAAATGAGTGTGGATTTTAGGGGGGACCCGGCCTCAGCTTTGATGGAAGTTTTAGACCCTGAACAAAACAGTACCTTTTTAGATCATTACATAGACACCGATTTCGACCTCTCCCAAGTGATGTTCATTGTTACCGCCAACATGCTGGAGCAAGTCCCCAGACCTCTGATCGACAGGATGGAAGTTATCCGACTTCCGGGGTACACCGGGGACGAGAAGCTGCAGATAGGAAAGCAATTTCTTTTGCCCAAACAGATGAAGGCTCACGGTCTAAAAGACAAGAATATGAGCATCACAGACGAGGCATTGGTGAAGCTCATTCGTCAATACACCAGAGAGGCGGGAGTGAGAAGTCTGGAGAGAGAAATCAACTCTATTTGCCGGAAAGTGGTCAAAAAGGTGGTGGCCAAAGGGAAGAGCCATCAGGAAAAAGTAACCGAGAAGAATTTAGAAAAATATTTGGGAATTCCCAGGTACAAGCGTCTGGAAATAGATAAAAAAGATGAAGTAGGAGTGGCTGTGGGCATGGCTTGGACTGAATTTGGCGGAGAGCTTTTGACCTTTGAAGTCACCAAAGTTCATGGAAAAGGAAATTTTACCCTTACCGGACGACTGGGAGAGATTATGCAGGAATCCGCTCAAGCCGCATTCAGTTACGTAAGAGGGAAAATTTTTGAGCTGAACATCGCCAAGGATCTTCACAAAAATTTTGACATTCATATCCATGTGCCTGAAGGAGCTACTCCCAAGGAAGGCCCTTCTGCCGGCATAACCATTGCTACTTCCATCATTTCCCTTTTGACCAATATTCCGGTGAGCAAAAAGGTAGCCATGACCGGTGAGATCACGTTAAGAGGAAAAGTGCTTCCTGTGGGAGGGATAAAGGAAAAACTGCTGGTAGCTAATCGAGAAGGAATCCAAGAAGCCATTCTTCCCCTGGACAATAAGCCTGATCTCAAGGATGTTCCCAAAAACGTCAAGGATAAAATGAATATCCATTTTGTGGAAAATATGGATGAGGTTTTGAAGCTTGCCTTGATCAAGCCTATGCCTCAGAAGGTCAAGAAGGATAAAATGGAGATTTCTCCTGCTAAACCTCTAGCCCATTGAAAGCAGAATAGATAATAACTTTCGGATACAATTTTCAGAATTCTTAAAATCAAATAAAAATAAAAGAGGTATAAAATGAAAGAGTACAATTTGGCAGAGCTGGAGGACAAGAACAAGACTCAACTATTGAAAATAGCATCTCAAGTAGGCATTTCTGAAAATGAAATCGAAGATTCCAACAAGCACCACCTTACCTTCAGAATCTTGGAAGCTCAGGCAAAAAAGAACGGCATGCTTTTCTCTGAAGGAGTGCTGGAGTGTCTAGCCGATGGTTTTGGTTTTTTGAGAGCTCCTGAGTTCAGCTATATGCCAAGCCAGGATGACATCTATGTTTCTCCCTCCCAAATCAGAAAATTTCAGCTTCGGACAGGTGATACCATTTCGGGGGTGGTCAGACCTCCTAAGAATGGAGAAAAATATTTTGCTCTGATCAAAGTTGAGGCCATCAATTTTGCTCAACCTGATAAGGTTCTGGAGACGCGGAGACATGTTCAGTTTGATAGCTTAACCCCTCTGTATCCTTTTGAAAAGATAAATCTAGAGGATGGGAACAAAAAAAATCTCAATGCCAGAGTAATGGATCTGCTGACTCCTATCGGAAAAGGACAGCGCGGATTGATTGTCTCACCGCCGCGGGCAGGGAAAACCACATTGCTGAAAACCATAGCCAAATCCATAGAAAAGAATCACCCTGAAATATTTCTGATTGTTCTGCTGGTGGCGGAAAGACCAGAAGAGGTGACTGATTTTCAAAGGAGTGTGAACGGCGAAGTGGTGGCCTCCACTTTCGATGAACCCCCGGGTCGAAACGCTCAGGTGGCCAATATTGTCCTGGAGAAAGCCAAGAGATTGGTAGAGCTCAAGAGAGATGTGACCATCCTGCTGGACAGCATCACCCGCTTGGCTCGGGCTCACAACGCCATAATCCCGCCTTCAGGAAAGGTTCTTTCTGGTGGGATAGATGCCAACGCCTTGAACAAGCCCAAGAAATTTTTCGGCTCAGCCAGGAAAGTGGAAGAAGGAGGAAGCTTGACCATCATCGCCACCGCTCTGATTGACACAGGAAGCCGGATGGATGAAGTTATATTTGAGGAATTCAAAGGAACCGGTAATTTAGAAATCAATCTGGACAGAAGATTGGTGGATAAGAGATTGTTCCCGGCTATCGACATCACCCGTTCTGGAACCAGGAAGGAAGAACTTTTGATCAACGATCTGGAGTTGAACAGGATCTGGATTCTGAGAAAAGTTTTGAGTCAGTTGAGTGAAGTGGAAGCCATGGAACTTTTAATGGAGAAACTGTCCAAGACGAAAACCAACACTAACTTCCTGGAAGCCATGAGCAAAGGGCTGTGATGTATTCCTTCTTGCTGCTATCCCGTCTCTTAACTTCTTTTTTTATTCGCTCATTCATGAAATTCCTATAATTCCCCATAACTGTTTTCCGAATAAGGAAAAATTTGAAAGGGGATTCCCCCAAAAAAAGAAAAAATTCCAGCTTAATTTGTATTAAATGATTATATTATGGGAAAATATTGTGTCGCATAATGAACATTATGTAAACTTTTTTATATTTTTATCATCCTTTCAATTTATCTATTAAATTCTGAAGTATTTTGATAATTTCTTCCTTGGTTACGCTATGCTTCTTGAATTCTATTCTGAGATGATAAAATTCTTCTTTTGGCGAGTAGTTGTAGACAAAATGCCTGATCTTTTTTGATCTTCCTATCATTTTTTTGGATAGATCTCGAGTGTCTTCGCGTCTCAAATCTCTTTTTGTTATTTCAGAAATGAGTCTGTACATGTCTTGTTTATTCTTTTGTTTTGCTATTTCAATAAGGACACTGCGGCTGCTGATATTGTTTTCAAGGCAGTATTTTCTTATTTCATCAGGAATTTTGCTTATGTTTATGATTTCTGTAACCGTGGATCTTGCTTTTCCGATTTTTTTGGATATCTTCTCATGATTGTATCCGTAGTTTTCAGCCAGAGATCTTATTCCATCTGCTTCTTCAAAAACATCCAAATCCTTACGCTGAAGGTTTTCAATAAGAGTCAATTCCATGGCCTCATTATCATCCACATTCATCTCTATGCATGGCACTTCTTTCAATCCTATTTTTTTGGAAGCAATGTATCTTCTTTCCCCGGCAATGATTTCATACCGTCCTTCTTTTGGTTTAACCAGGATAGGTTCCAAAACTCCTTTTGATTTTATAGAGGACATCAGTTCATTAAGATTTCCCAATTCAGTTCGTGCCTGACGTGGATTAGGATCGATTTTGTTGACAGGGATCATTCTTATCCTAGGGCCTAAGGAGCGAGTTGATATCAAATCAACGAAATGATTGTCATGCCTCATATTGATTTTGTCTGGAAGGCCTGTTTTTCTAGTTTTTGGCACGTCTAATAATCTCCTCAACGACTTTTTGATACTGTGCTGCTCCAACAGATTTGGGGGCAAAGGTGAAAATAGATTCCCTGTAAGCAGGGCTTTCTTCAAGCTTAACACTCTTGGATATTATGGTTTTAAACACATTTTTCCCGAAGACTTTTTTTATGCGTTTTACAGCATCCTTGGCGATATTTGTTCTTTTATCATGAAGAGTTATAAGAATTCCTAATATTCTTAAATCAGGATTGGCAATTTTTTTGACTTTATTGATAGTTTCCAGAAGATCGTCTGATCCTTCCAGGCTTAAATAAGAAGATTGTATAGGTATCAATATAGCATCGGCCGCCACTAATGCGTTTAAGGTAATGATTCCTAATGTGGGAGGAGTATCGATAATGATGTAATCAAATTTCTTTTTTATGGGGTCCAGAACATCTTTAAGCCTGAAATGGCCGTCAATTTCACCCAATAGCGTAGGCTCCAGCTTAGCCATTGAGATTTTTGATATAACCACTTTAAGTCCAGGTACAGTAGAATTAATGATTATTTCTTCGATTTTACTATCTTCATCAGTTAAGACATCAAAAAGAGATTTGCTGTATTGAGAAGGATCCTTGATACAGGAAATAGAACTGTGAGCCTGGGGGTCTGTATCGATCAAAAGGGTACTCTTTCCTTTGAATGCTAGAGCAGAAGAAACATTTAAAGCCGTGGTGGTCTTCCCTACCCCGCCTTTTTGATTGGCCACAGTGATAATCAAGGGATCCTTCCTGGTGTCTTTCTAATGTACCATATAAAAAAATAGAATTAATATCAAGGAAAATATGACATAAATGTCGGCATGCCGACAATAATGTGTAAGCTATTGATAATAAAAAGATTAAACTAATTAAAAAGTTAATAGTTTATACAAATAATCAGGATAAATAAATCCTTTCTGGATCCAGTTCTTTTCTGATGATCCTCAGTTCTTGTTTTGTGGGTGGAAAGGTGGTAGAGATCTCAGGGCTGATATGTATGGGCCAAGATATGTTTTCTCTTAAATGATCAAGAGTGACATTAGGATGAATTTCTGAAAGGAACATATCATGGTTTTTACTGGAGAAAGTATAAACTCCTAAATCAGTTATAACTAAAGTTGGTCCCCTCCCTTTAAGATTATGACATGATCTTTGTTTGTTTTTATCAATCAATCCAGGGCTGGTGATAAAATCAATTTTTTTTGGAAAAGACCGCTTGTTCTGCTTCAAGATGATAATGGTATTTTTAGCGTGTATAGTGATTTCACAGGCTCCGCCGCTCCCAGGAAGACGCACATGGGGTTGGTTATAATCACCTATGACGGTCGAATTTATATTGCCATGTCTATCCACTTGAGCACCGCCCAGAAAACCGACATCAATCAGTCCACCTTGAAGATAGTAATTGAATATTTCAACCATGGAACATACAGATATGGACTCGGTGACAAGAGAAGGATCTCCTATAGAAAGTGGAATCCGAGAAGGAACAGCTCCTATAGCACCGGATTCGTAAATGAGCATAAGGTGAGGAGCATGGAGCCTTTTGGCAAGATTACAGGCAAGGTTGGGAAGACCGATCCCCACGAAAACCACTTGGTTATTACGTAGTTCCCTGGCCGCTCTGGTTACCATGATTTCAGAAGATGAATAAGGAATCATGATCGTCTCCAAAAATATATTTTAGTGATTCTATAAAAAAAATAATATTTAATAACCATAATTGACTTGAGCTGACAGTTGTTTTCTGGCTTTCAATTTAGACAGTTTTTTTGATCCCAATTTTTCCAAATATTCCTTCCTGTCAGAGATATCCAAGATCCATTCTTTTATGTACTCATCCATCAAATTCTGATTTCTAGATATATGATGCCAATCCACATAGAATTGATTATCCCGGTCATAATACCCCTGAGCATAACTGGGGTGAGCAGCGAATGGTTCGATGACCACAGCGTTTACGATCATACCGGGAATAATAGTGCGGTTCGGATCAGACCTGATGATTGAAGTGTCCACCAACTCTTCAGCCACAACGATGACTTTTTTGGAAGAAAAAGCCGCTTCCCTTTGAACTCCCATGAGCCCCCAGATTTGGGAGTTTCCGAAACAGTCAGCTCTTTGGACATGGATAATGGCCACATCAGGATTTAAGGCAGGTACAGTAGAAATCAGCTCACCGGTATAGGGACATTGGATGGATCTTATATTTTTATTCATTCGGGGGAGAGTGCTTCCCGTAAATGTCTTCAAAGGCATGAAAGGAAGCTTAGCAGCACCGGCCATGAACCTGGCCACCATGCCAAAATGAGTGTATTCTTCAATTTCAATCTTTCGAGGTACTCCTTTCTCCACGGCCCTTCTTATCCCATACAGAGATCCAACGCCAGGATTCCCCGCCCAGCTGAACACGAGTTTCCTTACACAACCTGAGGCAACCATCTGATCGTATATAAGATCTGGTGTCAGCCGACAAGCCACCAGATCTTTTATGCCTTGACGTATGATTTCATGAGCAGCAGCAAAACATATGAGATGGGTAAATCCTTCGATAACTAAAATGTCACCGTTGATAACAAATTTGGCTATGGCTTCTTTCATATTCATAAGTTTGCTCTTCATATTGTCCCTCCTCCCCTTCTGTGATTCGATGGCTGCAGCGCAGAAAAATTTTACTGGAAATAATGACAGTGTTACTCCATTTTAGCCCTTGTTATAATCTTTTCAATATCAACGACATCCCCTGCCCCCCGCTCACACAGAGAGTAGCTAAGCCCATCTCCTTGTTCTCTTGAATCAGACTGTAGAGAAGAGTCACTGTTATTTTTGCTCCTGTGCAGCCGATGGGATGGCCTAGTGCTATGGCTCCTCCTTTTATGTTTCTTTTGTGATGGTCCCATTTCAATTCTTTCTCTACAGCCAGAACCTGGGCAGCAAAGGCTTCGTTTATTTCAATGAGGTCCATGTCTTTAAGACTTAAATTGCTCTTTTTCAGTAAATTAAGCGTAGATGGAACAGGACCCAAGCCCATTTCCTTGGGGGCAACCCCGGCAGAAGCTGCCCCTAATATTTGAGCCAAGGGAGACAATCCTAATTGTTTGGCATGGGTTTCCGTGGTCAAAACCAGGGCGGCAGCACCGTCGGTTAGACCGGAAGAGTTGCCGGCTGTGACTGTGCCCCCTTTTTTGAAGACTGGAGGGAGTCCGGCCAGCTTCTGTAGGGTGGTGTTAGGACGAGGATGTTCATCAGTGGTCACCAGTGTTTCGTTTCCTTTCCTGTATTTTATTTTGACCGGGATAATTTCTTCATTGAATTTTCCGCTGTTGATGGCTTCTTTTGCCTTCATCTGGCTTTCATAGGCATATTCATCCTGTTGGTGTCGAGAAATTCCGTATTTTTCTGCTAAAAGTTCGGCTGTTTCTCCCATGACCATCTCGGCCAGGGGGCAGAACAATCCATCTCTGTACATGGCATCTATAAGGGTCCCGTCCCCCAATCGGTAGCCCCATCTTGCTCCCTGAAGGATATAAGGAATTTGGGACATATTCTCGATTCCTCCCACCAACACAATTTTGTTCTCTCCCAGAAGAAGAGATTGAAATCCAAGCATGATGGCTTTCATTCCAGAAGCACAGGCTTTATTCACTGTAAAGGCTGTCCTCTGGTTAGGGATTTCGACCCCATACAGGATTTGACGGGCCGGATTGGGTTTGTTTCCTGCTTGACGGGCATGTCCAAAAATGACTTCATCGATTTGATGAGGCTCAAGATGAGCTCTGTTTATGGATTCTTTAGAAGCCGCCACTCCCAAAGAAACAGCACTGGTGTCCTTAAAACTTCCTCCAAACTTTCCCACTGGCGTTCTTGCTGCGCTTAGAATAACCACTTTCTCCTTAAACGCAGTCATTCGCATCTTCCTATTTATCCTTCATTCCTTGATTCCATATTTTTCATCTCTGTCAGTATTTCTTTCAGTACAGATTTAAGGGTAGTGATTTCTTTTGGGGTTATGACAAACGGGGGAGCTATTAACACCAGGTCTCCGTCATACCCGTTGGCATGCCCAATATGGGGCCATAAGATGGCCCCTTTATCCATGGCTTTGGAAAGGAACTGTTCCACGAACTTTTTCTTTCTGGGGAAGGGAATCTTTTCCTCCTTATCCTGGACGAATTCCATTCCCAAAAGCATTCCTTTTCCCCGAATGTCTCCCACATAGGGATAATCCAATAGAGTCAGGAGTTCGCTCATCAGCACTTTTCCCTTCTCGAGGCTTTGTTCTACCAGGTTGTTTTTCTTTATGTAATCTAAGGTGGCCAATCCAGCAGCACAGCTCACAGGGTGATGAGAATATGTCTGGGCATGAAGGAAACTCTTTTCTTTTCGGCCGATGGAGTCGACGATATCCTTTTTGACCGCCAGGGCACTTAAAGGCATGTACCCCCCGGTGAGGCCTTTTCCCATGATGATGACATCGGGAACAAGGCCAAAATGATGACAGGCAAGCCACTTTCCGGTTCGTCCTATTCCTGTCATAATTTCGTCCACAATAAGAAGAACCTCGTATTCATCGCAGATTTTACGAACCACCTGCCAGTATTCACCGGGGGGGACACTTGCCCCGGTGGATGCTCCTCCGATGACTTCAGTGACCAAGGCAGCCACGTTTTCCTTTCCTTGCTCTATAATTTTTTTTTCCAGCTCATAAGCGCACTTCAGCCGGCAGTCCGGATATTTTTCTCTCCAAAAGCACCGGTAACAATAAGGAGCAGGGATGCTGATATTTTCAGTTAACATGGGTCGAAATATATCCTTATAATGCCTTCTGGATGAAAGAGACAAAGCTGCAAGGGTGTTGCCATGATAGCCGGGACTGCGGCAAATAAAACGGGATTTTGTGGACTGATTCTTTTCCGCCCATAATTGACGGGCAAGTTTGATAGAAGCCTCTACAGCTTCAGAACCACTGGAGAGAAAATATATTTTTCCATCCGTAAAAGGGAGAAAGGTGGAAATCTGGTCTGCCAATCTTTCCACTGGCTGATGAGTGAACTGCATGCCGCTGACATAGGCTAGCTTTTGGGCCTGGGCAGAGATGGCTTGAGAAATCTCTTTAACTGCGTGGCCTATATTCACCACAGCCGCTCCTCCGCTTGCATCCAGATATTTTTTTCCTTTTGTATCGTAGAGGTAAGCTTTTTGACCGCGGCTGATCAAAGGATATTGGTAATGCAGGTTTCGATAAAAGACGTGCCCTTCAGGGAAGTCTGGACTCATTGATTCCTCCCTTGCGGACTATTTGAAGCCAAGCGCCAATGAAATGTTTTTAGTGGTTCTTTGAAGAGGCGGAATCAATTCTCTCTTGAGCCTTCGCAGATTATACAGGCTGGAGCTTACCGCGATATTCACCGCTCCTATAACATCCCCGTTTCTGTTTCTTACCGGTGAAGCCACTGATCTCAATCCCGGAGTGAGTTCTTCGTTGTTGATGGCATAATCGTTTTTTCTCACTTCCTGGAGAATTTCCTTTAATTTATGTCCGTTTTCTCTCCAATATTCTTTAGCTTCAGGAAGTTTTTTAAGGTATTTGAGATATTGAGACAGCCATGTGCTATCCCGAAAGGCAGATAGAATGCGGCCCATAGCTGTGTTGTAGAGTTCCAAACGAGAGCCGATATGCAGATTGATGTTCACTATCTGCTGGGTCTTCAACCTCTCCACATAGATCAATTTCCATCCATCAAGAACTCCAAGATTTACGGTTTCTTTCACTTGTCGGTTAAGTTCCATGAGGTAGGGCTGAGCCACTTCTCTCAATTCCAGACTGGAAAGCACTGCAAATCCTAAACCCAGCACTTTCGGCCCCAGCGTGTATTTATTCTGTTCTCCTACCGGGATGATGTATCCAAGAGATTGAAGAGTATGGATAAAGCGGCAGATGGTGCTTTTAGAAAGTCCGGTTGCCTTTGACAGGTCAGTGATTCCCATTTTAGGCTGATCAAGAGTGAAGGCTTCCATGATGGATAGTCCTCGTGAAAGAGAAGAAATAAAGTATCTGTCCTTTTTTTCACCACCCAAATTTTCCATTTTTATCCTTCCAGAGATTTATATGGTTTATCAAAGTCCATAAACCTTTTTACACCCCTTTTCCCTACAAGGTTTAAATCAATTTAGATCCAGTCAATCTGGCGGAGCAGCCTATCATTTATTTTTTCCGCTGAAGACTTCTTTTGAGCCTTTCCAGGTCCTGGGGACCAATGCTTATATCTTTTCCCCAGAGGAGGCTGGCCACTCCTTCCTTGTTTTCGAGATAGGGAAACTGTTTGCGGAAATCTTCTTCATCAGGACATCCATTGCCTGTATATGTAGGCTCGGTGTAGGTGGATATAACTCCTTCGTAATTTCTGAGGACCACCTTCCGCTCATTCCTGGATATGAGATAATGAGGCATAACTGGTATCTTCCCCCCTCCTCCTGGAGCATCCACAACATAGGTAGGGACACACAGTCCTGAGGTATAACCTCTCAGGTTTTCTATTATTTCCAGCCCTTTGCTTACGGAGGTCCTGAAATGGCCAATGCCCTGGGATAGGTCACATTGATAGATATAATAAGGCCTGACCCTTAGTCTCACCAGATCATGAACTAATTTTTTCATGATAACCGGAGAATCATTGATACTCCTCAAAAGCACTGATTGATTCCCCAATGGAAAACCTCCATCTGCCAATATCTCACAGGCTTTTTTCGATTCTGGAGTGATTTCCTTGGGATGGTTAAAATGAGTATTGATATAGACGGGTTGGTATTTTTTCAACATCTTTATGAACTCTGGGGTTATCCTTTGGGGCATCACCACAGGGACAGTGGTTCCCAGCCGAACCAGCTCCACATGAGGAATTTCATGCACTCTTTTGATGATGTCTTCTAAATGCTCGTCTGATAAAGTGCAGGAATCTCCTCCTGACAAAAGAACGTCCCGTATCTGAGGAGTCTCTTTTATGTATTCGATACATGCGTCAATATCCTGCTTGGGCATGGGCTTATCCGTTTCACCTGCGTGCCTCCGTCTTGTGCAGTGGCGGCAGTACATCGAACACTGGTCTGTGACTATAAACAGGATCCTGTCGGGATATCGATGGGTGATGCCCCGAACAGGAGATTCCAGGTCTTCATGGAGAGGGTCGTACATGTCTTCCATGCTGAATTCGATTTCTTTGGCTGTGGGGATAGCCCGTCTTCGGACAGGACATTTTCTGTCCACGGGGTCCATCAGGGTGGCATAGTAGGGAGTTATGGCCATCCTCAAAGTTTTTAAAGAATTTTGGACTTCCCGCTCTTCTTCCGGACTCAATTCCACCACCTGTTTCAATTGTTCCACAGATGTGATCCTGTTTCTTATTTGCCACTTCCAGTCATTCCACTCCTCCGCTGATACATGGGCCCAAAGGGAGATTTCTTTATAATCTCGTCCTCCTGTCACGCTTCCATCTTTTTTTATCATTTTAACTCCTTTCTTAAGATTTTACCCCCCTTGGGTATTCGAACGCAATCATCCTTAACGCCTTTGAATCTATTGATTTATATCCCCGTAGGGATTTTATTTGTTTGGTTTATTTGAAGAAATTCTACATAGTTCTGAAAGCAGTGTCAAGAAAATATATAAATAAATTTCAAAATGCGAAAAACTATTCCTTTATGCGGTACGAATAATGAAGATAAAAATAAATAAAAATTATTCTTTTTACTATTCAATTTTCATCCACTATACAAGCTGTTTACCCCATATATTCTTTTTTAAATGACATTTTTTGAGGATAAATTTCTGATGCTGGCTGCTGCGTTTTCGAAATTCACGGATCTTGACAAATGGAAAAAAGTATGTGAGGATGATCAAAAAATAATACGAGTTGTTATGAAATTCAAATCACTGAATTGCTCAGTTCCTCCCCCATCCTTCATAAAAAAAGAAAGGGAACCAGCCAAAATATTCCCTTAATATATACAAAACATAAAAGGAGGTTTCAGTGACTCAATCTAAAATTCAAAAAATATTTAAGTGGGTATTTGTCATCCTGTTATTTTCTTTTTTCCATTGCTGGGGAATTTTTACCGATTCTCCCACAGCGTTTTCTTCACAGAAACGGGATGGCAACACCATCTTCGATCCATCACTTTACCAGGCCTTAAGTTACCGGATGATAGGACCCCACAGAGGAGGAAGATGCTCTGCTGTAACAGGCGTTCGCAGCCAGCCTCATACCTTCTATATGGGTTCAGGAGGGGTGTGGAAGACGGTTAACGCCGGCCAGAGCTGGAAAAACATCTCCGATGGCTTTTTCGATTCAAATTCCATAGGAGCCATTGATGTGGCTGATTGTGATCCGAATGTGATCTATGTGGGAACAGGGCAGTCCACTATTCGAGGCAATGTCTCCGCCGGTGCAGGAATATACAAATCAACTGATAAAGGTAAAACCTGGAGCCATGTCGGACTGAGGAAAGCTGGACAGATATCCAGCATCATCATACATCCCAAAAATCCAGATATTGTCTATGCTGGTGTGGTCGGCCATGCCTTCGGTCCAAACCCAGAGCGGGGTGTGTTCCGGACCGGGGATGGAGGGAAGACTTGGGATAAGATTTTCTACGTCAGCGACAAAACAGGAATAGCAGACATGGTCATGGATCCCAATAATCCCAGAATATTGTATGCCTCTGCCTGGACAGTGGAGAGAAAGCCGTGGACCATTATCTCGGGCAGCCGAGAGTGCGGCCTCTTCAAAACCAAAGACGGCGGAGAAACCTGGAAAAAGCTGACCAATGGATTGCCCGATGGTTTAGTGGGCAAGATAGGAATAGCGGTTTCGCCTGCCAACTCTAACCGCCTGTGGGCTCTGGTGGAAGCAGAAGATGGAGGACTGTTCCGTTCCGATGATGCTGGAGAAAGCTGGCATCATTTGGAAACAAACCAGAAGCGAAAGCTCTATCAGAGGAGCTGGTACTACATGCATATTTTTGCTGATCCCCATAACGAAAACGCTCTTTATGTCCTTAACGTGGGCTTTTTTAAATCCATCGACGGCGGCCATACCTTCGAGAGGATCACCACTTGGCCTCATGGAGATGGGCAAGATATGTGGATCAATCCAGATGATCCAAATGTTATGATCATCGGTACTGATGGAGGAGCCAGTGTGTCCCTAGACAGAACCCAAACCTGGTCGACAATCTATAACCAGCCCACCGCGGAACTTTATTATGTTTTTGTTGACGAGCAGTTCCCTTACCGTGTTTACGGGCCGCAGCAGGATAATAGCACCATATCCATTCCCAGCCGCATCCCTTCTCAACTCACCTGTTATGAGAACTGGTATCAAGTGGGAGGATGCGAGTGCGGTCATATCGCCTTTGACCCCAAGAATCCTACCATAGTGTATGCGGGCTGCTACGGGGGGGAGATAACACGTTATAATGTCGAAACAGGTGAAGAACGCGACATTCTCTGTTACCCTCAAATGGAAATCGGCAAGGCTCCCAAGGATCTGCGGTACAGATTCAACTGGAACGCCCCTATCCGCCTCTCTCCCCATGACCCTAACATCCTATACCACTGCTCTCAGGTGGTGCATAGATCCACTGATCAAGGACAGAGCTGGGAAGTCATCAGCCCGGACCTGTCACGCAATGAAAAGGATAAACAGGACTATTCAGGAAGCCCTATCACCTATGAGAACACAGGCATTGAAGTTTATTCCAATATCCTCTCATTTGAGGAATCTCCCCATCAACCAGGTCTTTTCTGGGTTGGCACCAGCGATGGCCTGGTCCATATCTCCCGAGACGGGGGAGAAAATTGGGATAACATCACTCCCCAGGGAATACCCAGGACTGGATCGGTTAACATCATTGAGCTGTCCGCACATGATCCTGGCCGTGCTTTCATCGCGGTGTTGAACCACTTTTTTCAGGATAACCATCCGTACATCTACAGGACAGACAATTACGGCCAAGACTGGGAGCTTTTGACTAACGGACAAAACGGTATCCCCGCCGATACCCCTACCCGGTTGGTAAGGGAAGATCCCGACCGCAAGGGACTTCTTTATGCGGGAACTGAGTCGGGTATGTATGTTTCATTTGACAACGGCAGGCATTGGCAGAGTCTCCAGCTCAACCTGCCTGTGATTCCGGTTACTGATCTGAGGATCCATGAGAAAGATTTGGTTCTGTCAACCCAGGGCAGGAGCTTCTGGATTCTCGATGATGTCACTCCTTTGCACCAGATCTCCAGCAAAATAGCGGAGCAGCCTTACCTGTTTAATCCACGGGATACCTACAGAATGCGCATGGCCCGAGGAAGAAATTCCAATGCTCCTTGTGGAGAGAACCCACCCAACGGAGTGCTTGTGTTTTATTCTTTTCCAGAATCACCGGAAGGAGAAGTCAGTCTTCAGGTCTTTGCTCCTGATGGCCAGCTCATCCAGACATACTCAAGTGAACATGAGCCTTTCCCCCACCCTGAATTGATAAATTTCAATGTCTCTGATGGAGATATCATGGTCTCCAAAAAAGCGGGTATGAGCCGCTTCGTTTGGGATATGCGGTACCCTGTGGTCAATACTGTTGAAGGAGCCATTGTTTGGGGATTCACGGGGGGTCCAAGGGCAGCTCCTGGGACTTATAAGGTTAAGATTTCAGCGGGCAACTGGAGCCAGACTCAATCTTTTAACATCCTCAAGGATCCAAGGATTGACACCACTCAAGAAGAATTCGATAAACAACTTGACCTGTTGCTGAAGATGAGGGATAGTCTGAATCAAATCTATGACGGGGTAAGAGTGGTTAGAGCTGTTCGGCAGCAGGCCAAGGAGCTGGTTGAGAGGCTGGATCAAGCTGGGCACGAGGTGGGTGATCTTCAGATTCAGAAGGCCGCCCATTCTCTCTCTGAAAGACTCTCTGAAATTGAAGGGGAACTCATGCAGCCAAAGAACTCTGCACGCCAGGACACAGAGAATTTTCCCACCAAGCTGGACAACCAGCTTGCCTACATTTACTGGATGCTTGCTTCCACGGACAATCCACCAACTGACGGACAGATAGAACGGTTTAAGGACCTGGAGAAACAGAAAGAAATGCTGCTGGAGAAGCTTCAACACATCCTGGATACTAATCTTCAGGCATTCAATACTATGATACAAAAAGCGGGTGAACCTCCCATCATCCTCCCTGCGCCTACCAAGAAAACCGCTCAGAAAAAAAGAGCTCAATGAAGTGGATTCTGAAGAAAACAGGATAGAAGCCCTGGCCGTGGTGACAGCTATTTCAGAGAAGGCAGGAACAGAAAAAAGAAATCAGGGACACGATACCGAATTCAGGAGAATTCGATTCATGTCCCGATTTCCCCTGAAATTCATGACTGCATCTGGGAAAACCTTCAATTTAGTGAATAATGCAGGTTAAATAATATAGATCGACTGTATTCATCAAAAAAGACTGGTCGATTCCGAAAAAAAGAGTTAAGCTTCTTGTCTGCTTATTATAAAAGACAAGTGATAAAGGATGAACAATAAAGAGAGAGGCATTTCACCTGGACTATTCATAAAAAAGGCCGATACGTTTTATATCACGAATAGCATGGATCATTTAACCTGCATTATTCATAAACATGCTCAATTTGTCATGGATAAGAGGAGAAATCAGGGACATGTACTGGAAATTCAAGGGACACGTTACCGATTTTGAAAAAAATCGGTACATGTCCCGAATTTCCAGTAACGTGTCCCATGATTTCTGTATAATGCAGGTACGCCTGGATTATTCATGAATAATCCAGGTTAATAGAATTCCTTGAGGTGTACGCAGAGAAAGTGAGCTTCTTAAACTTTGTCATTCTATTTCATCTTGAATCGGCCTTTTTTACCCTCCGGGCGAGCCGCTCTTTCCGCATTGACTTGGTTACAGGACACTTGCGGTGGAGAACCACAGCTGCGTGTCCTGTGCCTCGTATCTACGGCAACCTCGACTGGTGAATAATCCAGGTTCATTAATCTTAAAAGGAGGAAAGAAATGCGTGTGAAAAATTTACCTCAGTATTTTTTACTTCTGATTTTAACCATCTTAGTGGTGATCACTTTTAGTAAGGCTCAAATAGAAGAAGTGAGCGCACAGCTGGAGGGAAAAGTGATGGACATCGATCAAGACCCCATAGCCGAAGCAGAGATTCAATTGAAGAATGAAGAAAGCGGCCGAACATTTCATGCAGAAAGCAGTGACGAAGGTTTTTTTGTGTGCAGATTTTTATCTCCAGGCAAGTACCTGATTACAGTAGAAAAAGAAGGGTACAAAAGCTACTCAGGAGAAATGGATATGCGCCCCAACGCTAAACAGAGAATAGAGATAACTCTGGTTAAAGAGCAAACTGAAAGACAAAAAATGGAGAAACAAGCCATTTCCTGTTTTAAAAAAGGAACTGCCCTAGCTGAACAAAAGAAGATCGATGAAGCCATCCAGGAATTTCGAAAAGCAGTGGAGTTAAAACCCGATTTTGCTGAAGCCTATCTAAATTTAGGAGTTTTGCTTTTCAACAAAAAGAAGGATGATGAAGCGGAGAAAGCTCTTCTGAAAGCCTTAGAACTTAAGCCAGAGGAATCGATGACAAAAAATATTCTGGCCGAGATCTATTTTGAGAAAGCGAAGAATCTATACAGGAAAGAGAAAATAGAGGAAACATTAGAGAAACTCCAGGTGGCTTACGATTATCGACCAGACCATCCTTATGTGAACTATCTTCTGGGCTATATCTACTATAAAAAAGAGATGAAGGATGAGGCCGTTAAACATCTGGAGGCATTTATTCAGCTTGAACCAAATGCCCCCCAGGTGAAAAGGGCTGAAGGAATACTGGAAGAACTGAAAAAATAACAGCAAAAGGACAACAAGAAAATGCTGATGCTGCTACTTATTAAGGCGGTTGTATTTTCCTAGTATCTTTTTGACCAGGTCATGAGGCAGTGCCCGGATAGTGCGGCCGTTGACTCCGGTCATGGTTTCTGCTGCCACCAGGGCATTGATGATGGCTTCTTCAGTGGCCTGAATTGTGGGCGCAAAAAGCTGACCGGTCTGGGAGTTGGTGAACATGGTCACTTTGAAAGGCGCCTTGTCTCGACCCGCGTCCTGGTTAGCGTTGGAAAAGGCGATGAAAATGTCTCCAGAACTGTTCATGGAAACACTGCCGTTTCGAGCCAAACCCAGGGAAGCCCGCCTTGCCAATCGCTTCAGTTGATGAGGAAGAACCGGGGCATCGGTGGCAATGACGATGATGATGGAACCTTTATCCAAGACATGGGGATTGCTGCCCCACTCCCCTACTCCTGTAAGGATGTTCCTTATTGGATTGTTGGAAGAAGGCTCCTGGTTTAAATCATAGGTTTTGCTTTTTTCCTCTTTTTCCCAAATCCCAGCAATTTCCCGTCCTACGGGAACTCCTGCTATTTTGAGTTGTTTCATTCTGCCGTAGTTGGCTTGAACCAGAACTCCGACCGTGTACTGCTTGGAGTTTATGGTGGCTGTTCTGGAAGAAGTGCCTATGCCGCCCTTGAAGCCGTGGCAGATCATTCCTGTGCCGCCTCCGACGCAGCCTTCATCAACCGGGCCAGAGGAGGCACGATTAAGGGCATAAAACACATGCTCCTTTTTCACATGCTGCCCGTAAATATCATTCAGGTATCCGTCCCAGGTCTCCGCTACCACAGGTAAGGAAGCGAGATAGTCATATTCCCTGTTTCCTTTACCTCTCTGTATTCCCCAGGCAATAACCGAATGATGAACCATACCTACGCTCAGAGTATTGGTGATCATGATAGGTCCTTCCAGACGTCCTGACTCTTCAATCCAGGTGGTTCCGGTCATTTCGCCGTTTCCGTTCAGGGAGAACCAGGCAGCAAAAACAGGATAGAAGTTATTTTTCCCTAAAGGCAGAACAGCGGTGACTCCTGTCCTAATGGGTCCCTCTCCTACCTTAAGATCTCCTTCTCCTTGGATGAGTGTTTTATGTCCCACTTCCACTCCTTTAACATCTGTTATGGCATTAAGGGCCCCGGGAGTTCCCTCTAGCGGAATACCCAAGTCTCTAGCCCGGAAGTTTTCCTGAGCTGATTCAACACTCAGCACTGACAGACAAATGAGAATAACGGAAATCAAATTCAAGGTTCCTGTTTTTTTCATTTCATTACCTCCTTGTTTAATTCCAGAAAATAACATTTGAATGTTTTGAATCCTCATTTATAAATCCTTTTCTTTATGACTTCAGATTGAAATAGCTATAGCACAGGAAAATTTTGATGTCAAAAAGAGAGAGATGTCAGGGGAACTCCAGATAAATAATCAAATTCAAGATAAAAGTCCTTGACAAGGGTAAAAAAAAATTTATATCATATTAGCACAAAAAATAAAAATTGATTCCGCAATGCGGAACAAATAGATTGATGCGGGATATATAAGCAAAAAACATGTGGCTTTCCAACAACTTCACTCCATCCATAAAAGGAGGTGATGCTTAACGGGATATCGGTTTATATTTAGTCAAAAAAAATTTTAAGGAGGGATTTAATGAGAAAAAATTGGAATGTTTTTAGCGCAATTGTTCTTGCTTTACTGCTTCTTTTTGTTGGGCAGAGTTTTGCCCAGGAAAGGACCGGCGTGATAAGAGGAACGGTTAGAGATGAGACAGGAGAACCTCTGCCCGGGGTTAATGTTGAACTCAGGGGCGAAGCTCTTATGGGAGCCAGATCTGATATAACCGGTGTTGAGGGAGAATTCAGGTTCCCGGCTCTTCCTATCGGTAAAGATTATGAGCTTAGGTTTTCCCTTTCTGGATTTCAGACATTAACCAGGAAGAATCTGCGGGTTATCATCGGAGGGACCGTGATTTTAGACATTGTCTTGAAACCTTCTGCACTGGAAGAGGAAGTCACGGTGATTGCAGAAGCTCCTTTGGTGGATGTGGAAAAATCAGGTTTTTCCTCGACTTATGATGCTGAGATACTGGAGACTCTGCCCACCAGGCGGTATACCTTTTTTGATATGGTGCAGGCTTCTCCCGGTATAACTCCTCCCAGCCGAGGATCTTCAAGAGTGAGTGCTTTTGGGGGCGAGGTCAAATCCAATGCTTATTATATCAACGGCATTGACATTTCCGCTCCCTCCACAGGAGCTGCTTGGCCGTGGCCCATGCCTGATGTCGTCGATGAATTGGAAGTGACAGGAGTGGGAGCTCCGGCAGAATACGGAAATTTCCAGGGAGCTGTTATCAACGTGGTCAGCAAATCTGGCTCCAACACCTTCCATGGCGCGGTCAAGTACTTTTTACAGCATGAGGATCTAACAGGCAACAACACACCTGAAGAAAAATGGCCCTATCATGTTGATCACTGGCATGATGCTATTTTTCAGTTGAGTGGTCCTGTGGTCAAAGATAGACTGTGGTTCTTTGCTTCTGTTCAGCATCAGGTGGATCGATCCACCGGAGTTGGAGCCAATCCTGAATACGCTCCCGAATACAGAATGACTCCTACAGCAGTAGTCAAGATCGATTTCCAGCTCAACAAAAGCAACAAGATATCCATGTTTGCCCATTATGAAAGCTATCAAAGTCCTGGTTTAACCACAGAATATACTCCCTATGAAACCGTCAGCCAGGAAATGTCTCCGGCCATAGCTCCCACTGTGGAATGGCTCTCTTTCCTGAGCAAAGACACCTACTTCGAGCTTAAATATGGCGGTTTTTACACCAACCTCAAATGGGATCCTGTGGATGGAGATATGACCACGCCAGGCCGCTATGACTGGGGAACCGGGTATGCTTCTGTGAATGCCACCGGTTTTTACCACTGGCCTACCAACAGAACCCAGTTTAATGCAGCTGTTTCTCATTATGCTTCAGATTTTATAAAAGGAAACCATGAGTTCAAGTTCGGAGTTCAGTACAGTCATGGATACTCAGATTTCGTCTGGGGTTACATTGGAGGGGTCGCTTATTATGACTGGATGGGAGAACCCTATGCCGCATATGTCCGAAATCCTGCCCATTATGGGGGAGCTATTGACCAGTTTGGTGTTTTTGTGGATGACACCTGGGAGGTATCCAGCCGCTTGACCTTAAACCTTGGCCTGCGCTTTGATTACAACCATGGCGAAATTCCAGATTTTGAAGAGTTAGACAGGTTTGAAGAACCGACGGGAAATGTCATACCCGGAATACCGGATGTGGCAAACTGGAAAAACCTATCTCCAAGGATCGGGTTGAACTATCAGCTCACCCCGGATAGGAAGACTGTTCTGAGGGCTTCTTACGGCCGTTATTATGAGGCTATGATAATCGGAGATTTTGATGATGCCACTCCCGCCAGAACTCCGCTTTACGCCTACGGCTACAATCCTGATACTGAAGCCTATGACATTCTCTGGTGGACCTGGAACCCCACCACCGATTTAGGCCTCGACTCTGATTTAAAAGCTCCCTACACCGACCAATTTTCCATGGCCCTAGAGCGGGAATTGATCACCAATTTGTCCTTCTCTGCGACTCTTGTGTACAAAATCAACAGAAACAGGATAGATACCCTCAACACCGCAGCTCAGTATGAAGAAGTGCCGTTCTATGATGCCGACAGCGGCGGAACCATCACCGTGTACAACCAACTGCTTCCCCTTGATAATCTGTATATGATCACCAATCCTGGAGATAAAATCACCTACAGAGGATTGATGCTGGTGCTCAACAAGCGTTTTGCCAATAACTTTCAGGTTTATTCTTCTTTCACCTGGTCAAGAGCCTGGTGGGAGCCCAAGGGATATGAGGACAAAAACGAACTCATCAATGCTGAAGGACCCATGAGGATTGGGAGTGCTCGGGACCGGACTTGGATGTTCAAGTTCGGAGGTTCCTACATCTTTCCTTATGGAATAGTGTTTGGAACCAATGTCATTTATCAACAGGGTTCAAGTTGGGAAAGAACAGTTCGGGTGCCCGGACTTAACCAGGGGCCTGTATTTATCAAGGCTGAACCCAGAGGAAGCCGGCGCATGCCCAATGAGCTCTATTTCGATTTGAAATTAGAGAAGAGGTTCAGGATAATGGACCGGTTTTCGGCTCGGGTCAGCTTTGACGTCTTCAACCTGCTCAACGAGGATACTCCTTTGTACTACGTAAGCACCCAGGCAGAAAGCCCCAATTTCATGGTTCCCACAAGTATTCAGCTGCCCAGAAGAGTTATGGTGGGAGTAAAATTAGAGTTCTGATCAAGCCATTAAACCAGATCTCAAAAACAAAAAGATGAGGGAGGAATACCGAATAATCCTCCCTTGTCTTTCTTCCTTCCCCTCCAAAATGCTCCTTTACAGGCGCACCGGTACATCCAAAATTCCTGTTGATTTCTCGCTTGAAAAAAAAGGATTTCTCATGGAAAAGATAAGATGGAAAGAGAAGTGAATTCCCTATAAGAAAGAAAACAAAAATGAGATGGTCAAAAAAAGGATATTTTATTTTCGGACTGTTGATATTTACAGCAATCTTTTATGCCTTTTCTGAGAAAACTTCTGCTGGGGAGAATAAGGATTATGGCGTTAAGGTCGAAAAAGAAGTGGCCGCTTGTATGAGAGACGGAGTGCGGCTTTATGCCAATGTCTACCGGCCTGATATCCCCGGGAAATTTCCGACTATATTGATTCGAACACCTTACAATAAAGAAAGATACGGCCAGTATTCCTCATTTCCTGTTTACGCGGCTGAGAGAGGCTATGTGGTCATTGTTCAGGATGTGAGAGGCCGCTATTCTTCTGAAGGGGAGTTCCTTCCCTATGTCCAGGAAATAAACGACGGCTATGATTCTGTGGAATGGGCCGCATCCCTCCCCTACTCCAACGGAAAAGTTGGAACTCAAGGATGTTCTTACCTGGGTGCCGTACAATGGCAGCTGGCCACAGCTGCTCCCCCCCACCTGGTTGCCATATTTTCCCAATGCACTTTCGCCAATGCCCGGCATTTTTTCTTTTTCGGTGGAACTTTTGACCTGAGCTGGATAGGGTGGTTGAACGGAAGACTTCCTGATATCAAAAAGCACAGGGGGATAACCGGAAAAGAAGCTTCTGCCCAAGAAGCCCGGCTCCAGTGGGCAAGGAACAAATGGGAATGGCTGAGCTTTCTTCCTCTTAAGGATTTCCCGCTTCTCAAGGAATTTTGTCCCTATTATTATGAATGGCTTTCTCATCCTGATGACGGTCCTTTCTGGGACTTTGCCGATGTGGAGAAGAAGCACAATCTGGTGAAGGTTCCGGCATACAATTTCACTGGCTGGTTCGATGATGGCTACGGCCAGCCGGGAGCCATTTTAAATTTTACTGGAATGAAGAAAAATGGGAAGACAAAGACAGCCAGAGAGGGACAGAAGCTCATCATAGGTCCCTGGACCCATTGTAATCCCACATCAAAAGCAGGTGATATTGATTTTGGAGAAGAGGCAAAAATTGACCTGAATGCATTGGTCATACGCTGGTTTGATTATTGGCTTAAAGGAATGGATAACGGAATAATGGATGAACCTCCCATAAGAATTTTTGTGATGGGAGATAACCAGTGGCGGTATGAACAGGAATGGCCTCTGGCCAGAACCGAATACACCTCTTTTTACCTGCACAGCTCAGGCTCTGCCAACTCCTTGTACGGCCGCGGCTCTCTGGACACCGAAAAACCAGAAGAAGAAAAATCAGATCGCTATATCTATGATCCTTCCAATCCGGTTACAGATTATCTCTTCGAGAAAGCCGGCCCTCGGGATCATAGGCCCATCGAGGTCAGGAATGATGTGCTGGTTTATACCTCCCGGCCTTTGAAAAATGAGCTGGAGGTTACCGGGCCCATAGAGGCCGAGATATGGGCATCATCGTCAGCCAAGGATACGGATTTTGTGGTAAAGGTAACGGATGTCTATCCTGATGGCTATTCTCAAAACATCACTCCTCCCCTCTCTGGAATACTAAGAGCAAGATATCGATTGTCAGAATCAGAGCCCAAGCTCCTCACTCCTGGAAAAATCTATAAGTTTACATTCGGCCTCATGTACACCAGCCATGTTTTTAAAAAAAATCATCGAATCAGAGTCTCCATCACCAGCAGCTATTTCCCTCATATGGACCGTAATCCCAACACAGGTCATCCGTTTGGAGTGGATGCAGAACTCATCAGTGCCACTCAAAAGATCTTTCATGATGGAAAACATCCCTCCCGGATAATACTTCCGGTCATTCCGAGATGAATCCAGATACCCGGGTATTTTGCTGGTGTGAGAAGAGCCCATAAGCGAATTCAATTAAATTTATCAAAGGAGGAATGAGATGAATAAAAAAAGGGTGTCAAAACTTCTGTCTTTTATGATTGCTTTTGTCTCTTTCAGCCTCATTCTGGCTGCACTTTGTCCTGCAGAGACGGCAAGATCACAAAAAAGAGCCACGACCCTGAAGGAGATATCCATTCCTGTGGTCCATGTCAAGGGGAACCATTATGAGGCAGGTTATCAACTGGGGACAAAATTAAAGGAAAATTTTGTGAGGCGGGTAGAAAGATTAAAAAAGAGAGAGGACTGGGAGAAATATATCGCTGAAGCGAGGCTGTTTTTGCAGTATTCAAAAAAATATGTTCCTGAATATGTGACTGAGGTTAAAGGAGCAGCCGAGGCTGCTGGATTGGAACTGGATGAGCTCTTCTCTACCCTCTGTGAGGAGATAGGTGACCGGGCTTATGAATACACCGCAGGATGCAGTGATCTTATTGCCTCCAATGATGTGACTGAAGATGGATCGGTTCTGGTGGCTCACAACAATGACACTTCTGTCTCTTCCCAGGAATATGTCACCATCATTCACTATGAAGTGGAAGGTGAACCAGAGATTATCGCGGTGGGATATGGAGGATTGGGCATCAGTGTGGGCTACAATTCTGCGGGCATCAGTTTAACCGGAAATCAAGTAAACTCCAATGATATGAGAGTGGGAGTCCCCCGAATGCTTTTGGTGCGCAAGATACTGGCAGCCGAGAGGATAGGTGAAGCTATTGATGCTGCCATATTGAAGCATAGAGCCTCAAATTACAACCAGGTTATCACCGATCAAAACGGCGAGATTTACAGCATAGAAGGCTCAGCCACAGAGTATGAGCCCATCTATGCCACGGATGGTTACCTGGTGCATACCAATCATTATGTTTCCCCCTGGATGAGAAGATTCGAGTATAATCCTATTCGCATCACCTGCTCTCTTGTCCGCTACAACCGTGGGAGAAGACTCCTCAAAAACAACCTGGGAGAAATCACCGTGGACAAACTGAAACAATTCCTCTCTGATCATGTGAATTACCCTGATTCCATTTGCCGACACGGCGAAAGGATCAAAACCACTTTTTCTATCATCATCAATCTCAATACCCTGACCATGTGGCTGGCTAGGGGAAATCCATGTGAGGTGAAATACAACCAATATCAGCTTTTTTCCGAAAAATAGAGAAGACTCATTGGTAGCACCTATGATCTATTCCAGCCCTAAGGTCTTTTTGATTAGAATAAATGTAAAGGTTACATTCATCCACCCTTAAATGGAAAGGAGGCATTGTGCAGATTTCTAAAAAAGATTCATCCAAAAGGTGCCGTGGTGAGGAAATCACTGAACTTCTTGTTCAGATGGTGAGGGCACCCAGCCACCCTGGCACACCTCGCCAAGAAGAGGCAGTGGTTAAGGAGATAAACACTTATCTCAAAAACCATCAAATTGAACCTGTTATTTCTGAGGTTCGTGAAGGACGCCCCAATTTAATAGCTGCTTTAGAGGCGGATAAACCTGGTCCTCATCTTTTATTCTGTGGTCACACCGATACTGTTCCCCCTAATGTTCAAAGTTCAACCGATCCCTTTGCTGCTGTTGAGAAAAAAGGCAGGCTCTACGGCCGAGGGACGGCAGATATGAAGGGGGCTGTGGCTGCAATGGCAGGAGCTCTGGTGGGCCTTAAGGAATCAGGAGGGCTAAAAGCTGGCAAGGTCACTCTGGCGGCTGTTGTGGATGAGGAAATGGAAAGTTTAGGCGCAGAGTCTCTCATTCTGAGTGGATTCAAGGCTGATGCTGCTGTTGTGGGTGAGCCAACTTCCAATAAAATCGCCATAGGCCATAAGGGATTGGAATGGCTTCAGATAGATTTTGAGGGCCGGGCCGCCCATGGAGGAACTCCGCAAGCAGGCATCAACGCCATTTCTGCAGCTGCTCATTTCATCCAGTTGGTTGAAAAGGAGCTGGTTCCAGAATTAAAAGAGAGGAAGGATTTTATTCTGGGCGTACCAGCCATCAATATGGGGACCATTTCTGGAGGCGATCAGCCCAGTACAGTGGCTGCCCACTGCCGAATCAGACTTGACCGCAGATGGGTTACTACCGAGACCATAGAGCAGGTGTTCGGAGATCTGGAAGATTTGTTGAAAAAGGTGAGAAAAGAGCGGCCGGGTCTTAAGACCAAAGTCTCCAGAGTGCCCGGAAGTATAGCCACCATGGTCCATGGACCGGTGACTATTGAGGCCAATCATCCAGTGGTTCAGGCGGCTGGTAAGGCCTTGGCTGAATTTGGGAAGCCCACAGAACCTCTCACCGTCTTTCCTGCCTGGACTGATGCTTCCTTAATTTCGCGTGAGGGAGGAATACCCTCCATAATTTGGGGGCCTGGTGAATTAGACTATGCCCATTCCCCTGAAGAAAGTATAAAATTGAAAGATGTGGTTCTGGCGGCTGAATTGTATGCTGCAGCTGCTCTGCATTTCACGAGGTCAATATGAAATTCAAAGTCCCCCACACCTATGTTCTTTTGATGGGTTTGATACTGGTGGCTGCTGTCAGCACCTGGCTGATACCGGCTGGGAGATATGCTCGAGCGGATCAGGATGGAAGGGAGTTGATAAATCCGGAGTCTTTTCATGCGGTCAAGTCGAATCCAGCCAATGTCCCTGACATTTTATTGGCTTTCCCCAAAGGCTTAATCGAAGTCTCAGATATTGTCTTCTATATATTTATAATCGGAGGAGCCTTCGGGGTGCTGAACAGAACAGGAACCATCCAAGCTGGAATCAATTTTATTGTCCGCCGTGTCGGAAAAAAAAGAGCTCTTATTGTTCCCGTGTTGACTCTGGTCTTTGCTGTGGGAGGTGGAAGTATCGGCATTGCCGAGGAGACTCTTATCTTCCTGCCCCCTTTGCTGATGTTAGCCCGTTCTCTTGGGTATGATTCACTGGTTGCTGGTGGGATTGCTCTTGTGGGGGCCAATGCCGGGTTTGCTTCTGCCTTTATGAATCCTTTCACTGTGGGAGTAGCCCAGGGTATTGTGGGGCTTCCTCTGTTCTCTGGAATAGAGTTTCGATCAGTGGTTTGGCTCATCATAACCACGGTTACCATTATCTTCATGTCACGGTATGCTTCTCGGGTGAGGTCAAAACCTTCTCTCAGCTCCATGTATGAGCTGGATTTGAAAAGGCAGCCGGTTGAGGATCACCAGGTTAAAGATCGTTTCACCAAAGGTCATGTCGCTGTGCTGATGGTTTCGATCATGGCATTGGCGGCCCTGGCTGTTGGTGCCATTTACTGGAAATGGGGGATACTCCAGCTTTCAGCCCTGTTTTTTGGTCTTTCTATCATAGCTGGCCCCCTGGGTGGCTTGACTCTTGATGAGACCGCTCAAAGTTTCATTAAAGGGGCAGCCGATATCACTTATGCGGCTCTGGTGGTCGGACTGGCCAGAGGAACTCTGGTGATTCTTAGAGATGCCTATGTGATTGATACCATCACTCATGCCATGGCCGCTGCTGTGCAGCAACTGCCTTCCTCATTCAGTGTGATGGGTATATATATTATGCAGAACGGCCTGAACTTCATCATTCCCTCTGGAAGCGGACATGCTGCTGTTGCCATGCCCATACTGGCACCTCTAGGCGATTTGCTGGGTATCTCCCGTCAAACCAATGTCCTGGCCTACCAGTTAGGCAATGGCTTCACCAACGTCTTTACTCCTACTCAAGGCTACTTCATGGCTGCCTTGGGGATCCTTAAAATTCCCTGGTCCACATGGGTGCGCTGGCTGTTTCCTCTGCTTTTCATATGGGTGATCATAGGAGCCGGGGCAGTGCTGGTGGCCCACGCCATCCAGTGGGGGCCTTTCTGATCAATGAGGGATTTAAATACATAATTTGGTTTTAGATAGGAGAAGGAATGAAAAACAAAGGCATCATCATTTCAGGTATAATCTTTTTATTTTTATCTTTTTCTGTATTTTCGGGGAAAAGTGAAACCAGTGAAAAAAGGATAGAAGGATTCACTCTCCAGAATTCTAAAAAGCAAAGGCAGATAGAGAACAAGTTCAAACTGCTGCCCCAGCCTGACAACTGCATGAAATATTCCAGATATCTTACCGAGGAACCCCATATGGCTGGTACAGAGGAGAATTATGAATTAGCACGGTACGTGAGGGATAAGTTCGAAGAATTTGGGCTGGATGAAGCTGAACTGGTTGAATACAAGGTCCTCCTGTCCTACCCCCAAGAGATTGAAGTGGAAATGGTAGAACCTGAACATTTCAAGGCGAGTCTAAGGGAGGAAGGTTACTTTCGCGACAAAGACTCTTATGATAGTGGGGTCAGTGTTGGCTTCAATGCTTATTCAGCTTCTGGGGAAGTGACCGCACCTCTGGTCTATGCTCACGGAGGCAATCCCGAGGATTATGACAGGCTGTTGGATATGGGTATTGATGTCAAAGGCAAAATAGCCATAGTCCGGTATTCCATGCCCTACAGTTACCGGGGTTTTAAAGCCTTGACTGCCCAGAAACGGGGAGCGGCCGCCTTGCTCATCTATTCTGATCCTATGGATGATGGATACATGAGAGGAGAAGTGTACCCCTATGGTCCATGGGGGCCAGAGAGCCATATTCAGCGGGGAGGAATTCCTTTTGATTTTATTGTTCCCGGAGATCCTCTCACTCCTGGTTGGGCATCGGTTGAAGGTGCCAGAAGAATAAAGCCTGAGGAGTCTCGAATATTGCCTGAGATCATATCGGTCCCTCTATCCCACAAGGATGCTGGGCCTCTTTTAGAAAACCTCCAGGGCCCGGTGGCTCCTCATGGATGGCAGGGAGGACTTCCGTTTACCTACCATGTGGGACCAGGACCAACAAAAGTCCGCCTTTCGGTCAAGATGGAAGAACCCATTAAATCCATCTGGAATGTGGTGGGCAGGATTAAAGGAAGTGATCGCCCGGAAGAATGGGTGGTGATAGGAAACCATCGGGATGCTTGGGTGTATGGGGCCGTGGACCCTAACAGCGGCACATCGAGTATGCTGGAGCTGGCTCGTGGACTGGGGAAGATGGCAGAAGAGGGATACCGCCCCAGGAGAAGTGTGGTGTTCTGCAGTTGGGATGCTGAGGAATACACTCTGACCGGCTCCACAGAATGGGCGGAGCAGTGGGCGGAAAAACTGAAAAAGGATGGAGTGGTCTATATAAATGTGGATAGTGCTTGCAGCGGCCCTAACTTCCATGCCACTTCCATGCCCAGCCTGAAAGATCTTCTTCCTTCTGTAGCCCAAGAGGTAACAGACCCCAATACTGGAAGCACTGTGTATGATGTGTGGAAGAAACGGGTGGAGAAAGGTCAGGGCAGCTGGTTAAGGGAGAGAGAGGAGAAAGAAATTGAGCTGACCAACACAAGGGTGGGGAGTGGAAGCGATCACACCGCTTTTATCAATTTCATCTGTATGCCCATAATCAACATGGGATTTTCTGGACCCTACGGTGTTTACCACTCCCAATACGATAATTTCTACTGGATGTCCCATTTCGGCGACCCTCAATTTCGCTATCATGCCACTATGTCCAAAATCTGGGGGATGGCAGTATTAAGGCTGGCCAATGCCGATATACTGCCGTTTGACTACGCTTTTTATGCTGAGGAGATCTCCAATTATATAAAGGAGATGGACCACAGGATAAAAGAATCTTTGACTCCGGATATCAATTCTCTTTTGGAAGCTGTGGATGAATTTAGAGCTAATGCCCAAGAGCTCAATAAGAACATAAATGGGATCATCACATCAGAAGGACCTTTATCCGATCAATCCGTGGATATAATCAACTCTTCCCTGATGGAAGTGGAGAGGTGCTTTGGCCATGGTCAGGGAATACCAGATCGTCCCTGGTTTAAACATCTGATTTATGCTCCTGAATACACTTATGCGGCCCAGGTTCTGCCTGGCATAAATGAAGCAATCAGGAATGAGGACTGGAAAAGAGCTGGACAGCAGATTTCTATCCTCAGAAAAGCCATAGAAAGGGCGAATGACGTTTTAATCAGGACACTTAATCAAATCGAATAATCAGAAAGGTGTATAAAAGAGAATATCAAAGGTACCCTAACACCTGGAAAACTGGCTGGTTTAGCCATTCTTTCAAAAGACATTATGTCTGTTCCTGAGCAGGAAATATTGAGGACCGAGGTCCTAATGACTATGGTCGGGGGGAGAATAGTCTATCCAGAATAAGTGTATCTACATGGAACGGGATGGCCTTGGCCAAACCTTTCAGATTGTAACCGCCTTCCAGCAGGGATATCAAGCGGCCCTCAGCATGCTGCCGGGCGAGCTGAAGCATAATATGAGTGAGTTTTTTGAAGCCCTCATCGGTCACTCTAAACCGTCCCAAGGGATCATTTATTCGTGAGTCAAAACCCGCAGAGATAAGGATAAAGTCAGGCTTAAACTTGTCCGCCTGGGGAACCAGCTTGTTTTCAAAAGCGGCTATCAATTCTTTATCACCGGATCCTGCTGGCAGAGGAACATTGAGCGTAGCCCCTCTTCCCTTCCCTTTTCCGGTTTCATCAGTGCTGCCAGACCATGGGTACCAGGGCCACTGATGGGTGCTGAAAAAGAACACCGTTCCATCCTCATAGAAGATATCTTGAGTCCCGTTGCCATGATGGACATCCCAGTCCGCTATAAGGACTTTGGCCAGTTTATGTTTTTTTTGCAAATACCGGGCTGCGACAGCCACGTTGTTGAAAAGGCAGAAGCCCATTCCTCGATTTGATGTAGCATGGTGGCCGGGAGGCCGGATGGCACAGAAGGCATTGTTTGCTTTTCCTGACACCACTGCATCACAGGCAGCCAGGATTCCTCCCACAGCCCATAGAGCCACTTCAAAGGATGGTTTGGAGATGGCTGTATTTCCTGATTTGGTGGAAAGATAGCGGGCACCACTGAGAACATCTCTGCGCACAGTTTCAATGTAGTCTTTCTGATGAACCTGCTCCACCCAATCTAGACTGGCGCTCCTGGGGGCGGTTTTTTGCAATCGAGGAAGTATTTCTGCCTCTTTAAGTCCCTGAAGTATAGCTTGAAGACGCCGGGGGCTTTCAGGATGGAACTCACCTGTGTCATGCTGGAGATAAACATCATCATATACAAGAGATGTCTTTGAGCCAGCTTTCTTTCCAGCGGATAGATAAGGAGGAAGCATCAAAGCAAAGGCAGTGCTTCCTGCAAAATACAAAAATTCCCTGCGGTCAAGTGTTTTATTATTATCATTATTATCTTTCATGCAGACTCCTTGTCTTTTCTTATTTTTTGGCGCCGGCTTCTTTTAGGATTTCCACATTCTCAGGTCGGTATTTTGCTCTCATCAAAACGCTCGTCCCGTGATCATCTTTAGCATTGACGTCAGCACCTGCCTCGATCAGCATTTTGACAATTTCAGGATTGCCGCTGGCCGCCAGCATCAAGGGAGTCAATCCCTGGCAGATTCTCACGTTCACCTCAGCACCTGCCTCCATCAAGGATTGAATGATCCCGGGTGGATGATCGTTTTCAGAAGTGAGTACTTCCACCAGAGCTGTTCGTCCATTTTGGCTTTTGGCGTTGACATCGGCTCCCTGTTCGATGAGCTTCTGCATGATCTCAGTAGATCCGGAAATAGCGGCATACATCAGGGCTGTGACTCCATAATCGTCTTTGGCATCGATATCAGCACCCGCCTCCATCAGATCCAGTGCCACTGAAGTGTGACCTCTTCGTGAAGCTTCCATCAAGGCGGTGATGTCTGCTTCTTCCACATCAGGAGACATACCTGCTTCCAAGAACAATATAACCACTTCTTTGTTGCCCTTCACTACGTGGTCAAGAAAATTTTTCTCATTGTATTCTATGTTTGACTTATCCAGTTGCTCCAGCGCTTTTTTTTGAGGCGAAGAGCAGGCACTCAACAGAGTTAAGAAGGCCACTATCCAAACAAGACATTGATATTTCATAGAAATCTCTTTTCTTTCAAGCTCCAAATTATTCTATTGATATTTTATTTCCCTTGTTACTTCTTTTTTTGTTGAATAAAATGTATGTTCCGCAATGCAAGATATTTTTTTAATAATTGGTATCATTATCTATAAATTTCTATTGCTGTCAAGATTTTCGGGAGAGAATATTTCTAA
>JBKHJA010000106.1:0-8713 GCA_046538375.1 Candidatus Aminicenantota bacterium | reverse complement strand
TGGGGACATGACCCAATTTTCTGAAATTGGGATCGTGTCCCTAATTTCCCATAATGCATGAATAATCCAGGTAACCCTGCATTATTCACATAGGTTTTTGATTTCCATGAAAAAGGAAATCAGGGACACCATACCGAATTCAGGAGAATTCGATTCATGTCCCGATTTCCCCTTAAATTCATGACTGCATCTGGGAAAACCTTCAATTTATGAATAATGCAGGTTAATTCTTTGGCAGCTTCCTTTAAAATTTTATCTTTAGTCCACAGCGGTAGGGTGGACAGAAGAGCAGAAAATATAGAGAAAACAAATTTTCTCTCTCCATCTACCTCTCGGATGGAAAGACCACCGGCCCTTTATGGATAGTGTAACCGTCCCTGTTCATCACCGATATGGCTGCTTTTCTTCTTCCCCGCATCCTGGCACATCCCCACTCCCCTTTCTTGTTGATGGCCACAAACTGCTCGAACGGGAAGAATTCAGGGTTGATCTTTTTGTATTTATCCACGATCATCTTTAAGGCATCTTGGCAGGCCTGCTGGGGTGTTCTTCTCTCTTTCATCCGCAGGATCATGTAAAAGGAAGCACAGGACTTGATGACATCTTCGCCTCTTCCAGTAGCTCCGGCTGCACCCACCTCATTGTCCACATAAAGACCAGCTCCGATGATGGGAGAATCACCCACCCGGCCAGCAATCTTGAAGCTCAATCCGCTGGTGGTGGTGATCCCGGCTATATGGCTGTTTTTATCAACAGCCAGCACATTGGTGGTCCCATAAACATGATCCCCAGTCTCATCCGAACCGGGATTATTGGAGGAAATGTTTCTCAGATGTTCAGGCGGGCCCCAGTCATCTCTATCACTCCATTCCTCTTTCCATCGGAGCCACACCTGGCGGGCTTTATCTGTCAGCAGGTTTTCCTCTTTGAAGCCCCATTTCTTGGCAAATTCCAGAGCATCTCTTCCCACCAGCATCACATGGTCTGTTCGTTCCATAACCAGCCGGGCTACAGAACAGGGAGTTTTGATGTTTTCCAGACAGGCTACTGCCCCGGCATTGTAAGTCCTGCCGTCCATGATGGAGGCATCGAGCTGAACCACTCCGTCCTCGTTGGGCAGCCCGCCAAACCCCACTCCCATGCCCTCAGGATCCAGTTCAATGATGTTAGCGGCTTTTTCCACCGCATCCAGTGCCGAACCTCCATCAACCAATATTTCCCAGCCCCTGTGTACGGCTTTTTTCCCTGTTTCATTGGTGTGGCTGGTGACGATCATAGGAATTCTGGAGGATTTTCCAGTCTGCTGCAGAGGAAGCTTTTGGACAAACCAGGCTCCAGCTCCAAGGCCAAAACCCTGTTTGAAAAATTTTCTTCTTGATATCTGTTTAGCCAATGTCATTTCTCCTGAAAATAGGCATTAGGATGTTCGCTTGAAATCCTGATTATAGAGGAATATGGACATAAATGAAATGGGGCAAATTGCACCAAGAAGATGATTGACCTGGCCCCTGCCATTTGATATTAATGTTTCTCTGTCCCGGACAGGAGAGATCAAAGCAGAAGTCAAAAATTTTTTGTCCCTTTAAAGTCAAAATACGAGTGGAGGGAGACACAGAATGGCAGACCGATCCGTACGAGAGAAAAAGCCCTGGTGGCGGTGGCTGGTTCTCCTGGTGATCAGCCTGGTGATGTTCGGGTCCTACTACATCTACGATTCCCTGAGCCCCATAAATGACTTTATCCAGCAGGGTATGGGCCTGGATAATGCCCGGTTCGGCCTTCTGTTTTCATTCTATGCCCTTCCTAATCTTTTATTCCTGCTGGTGGTGGCCGGGTTTCTGCTGGATCGTTTGGGGGTCAGGAAAGCGGGCACTTTTTATGTGTTTCTGATACTTTTGGGATCGCTTATCACCTCCTTGGGCGCTGGCAAATCTTTCATAGTCATGCTCATAGGCAGAATAATATTCGGGTTTGGCTCTGAAGCCACTCTTCTGGTCACCAATAAAGTCATCGCCCGCTGGTTCAAAGGAAAAGAACTGGGATTTGCCTATGGTCTGAATATTACGGTGATGAGGCTGGGGACCATTCTGGCCTTGAACACGGCTGCTCAAATAGCCAAGGCCACCGGGACCTGGCGCTGGTCAGTATGGACCGGAACCATAGTGATGTTTGTCTGTTTTATTTTCTTCCTCATCTACCTGTTGATGGACAGAGATGTGGACAGGCTGATAGAGGCAGGAACAGAGGAGAAAATTGAAATCAGAGACATCTGGAAACTGCGTTCTGCTTTCTGGTTCATCAGCCTCCTTTGTGTCACTTTCTACTCCGCCATCTTTCCTTTTACCAACCACGCTCCCCGGTTCCTCCAGATGAAATTCGGGATATCCGCAGCCAAAGGAGGCCAGTACACCTCATACATCATGTTTGCCTCCATGATTTTCACTCCTCTTCTGGGTTTGCTGGTGGACAAAATCGGGCGCCGGGGAAAAATCATGATCTTTGGATCTTTGCTGATCGTACCCGCACACCTGCTGCTGGGCCTGACTTATCTCCATCCGGCTATTTCCTTCATAATCCTGGGCATCTCCTTTTCCCTTGTCCCGGCAGCAATGTGGCCGGCTGTTCCCATACTGGTCAAAGAGAGGTTTCTGGGTTCAGCCTTCGGCATCATCGCCTGGATACAGATGTTTGGGCTGTTTTTGTTTCCTTGGCTGGCAGGCAAGGTGGTGGACGCCTCTGGCGGCGACTACACCAACATGGAGCTTATGTTCGCTTCCCTTGGATTTTTCGGGCTTGTGTTCTCCCTTCTGCTCCTTGGTGCAGACAGGAAACACCATCTTGGCCTGGAGCTTCCCACCAGCAAAGCGCAGGAAAGTTAAGCTGAAACCAGGTTGGATGAAATCTTCTAAAAAATTTGCTGCTGCCCTGATCACCATCAATATCGGACTGCTGGCAGCCCTGGGCCTCCTCATCCTAAGCACCCAGGAAAAGGTTCCCTCAAAACAAACTCCTGAACAGCTGAAATCCCTCCCCTATTTGAACTGGATTCAAGTGAGCAAAGACAATCTCATAAAAAAAGGAGTGACTGTTCATGATAAAGACCTGTGTTTTAAAGGGATCAACCTTTTCAATTACGATGGTTTTCAAGAAGCCTATCTTATGGATATGTCAGGCATTACTTTACATACCTGGTTTTACCAGAATCACCCCTGGCATCATGTGGAGATGTATGAAAACGGAGATCTTCTGGGGGTGGTCAACAATGTCATGCTGGTTAAACTGGATTGGGATTCTCATCTTATCTGGAAGAGTGAAATGAGGTACCATCATGATGTGGCTATCTCAGATAACGGTGACATTTATGCTTTAATCCGAGAAGTTGAGACCATACCCCATAAATCTGAGAATATCCCTATCATAAACGACTGCCTGGTGGTTTTATCTTCTGACGGCCTAATCAAAAAAAAGATTTCCATCTATGATTTATTCGGGCCAGAAATCCCCGGGAAGGCCAAACAGAAGATCTATGATTACGTCCAGGAACAAAAGGAAAAGAAAGAAAATGTTCCCATTGACCCTTTCTTGAATTTCGATGTTTTCGATGTCTTCCACACCAATACCGTGGAACTGATCACCAGGGATATCAAAGGCTTAGCCAACAGAGGTGATGTCTTGATTTGCATCAGGAATGTGAACACCATAGCCATCATCGATGTGGAAAAAGAACAGATTGTGTGGAGGCTCCAAAGAGTGGATGTTGACTGGCCTCACCAGCCCACTTTGAACAACGGGAATATTCTCATCTTTGATAACGGAAGCCACCGCAATTATTCAAGGGTGATCAACATAAATCCTTTAACCGGAAAGAAAGTCTGGGAGTACGAAGCTGATCCCAAAGGATCTTTCTTTTCTGTAACCAGAGGTGGATCTCAAAAACTGCCCAACGGAAATATCCTGATAACCGAAAGCAACAAAGCCCGGGTGTTTGAAATCACACCCGAAGGAAAGATCGTATGGGAGTATTTCGGCACAGAAATCAGAGAAAGAACCAAAGAAAAAAGGCCCATCTACAGGATGACCAGACTGAAAGAGAGTGCCATCCCTCTTGTTGCTTCCCGTTTAAAAGACTCGCTTCTATAATCCAAGCTCTTTGATGATATGCCCTGCCTGGGAGAATTTCTCAGTGATAAAAAGAACATACCGGATATCCACGCTGATGGTCCTCTGCAGTTCCGGAACCACGTAGTAATCACCGGTGACACTCTCGTAAGTCATATCAAAGACGATTCCAATCTGCTCTCCCCTATCATTCAAAGTTGGCGATCCGGAGTTTCCTCCGGTCACATTGGCGGTGTTTAAAAAACAGACGGGAATATCGTTTAGATCCTGGTCTTCATACCGGCCGAAATCCCTGGCCCGGTAAATCTCCTTTAACTTCTGCGGCACATGAAACGGAAATTCTCCGGTGTCTTTCTCTATCACTCCACCCAGTGTGGTCTGGGGGAAATAATAAACAGCGTCTCTTGGAGAGTATCCCTTCACCAATCCGTAGGTGAAGCGGATGGTGGAGTTGGCATCAGGAGCTATCCTTCCTTTATTCTTTTCCAGCAAAGCCTCCACATAAATTTTTTTCAGGTCTTCCCGCTCCTGGGACAAGGCCTTTTCCTCCTCCCTTAAATCTTTCATCTCTTTTTCCAGCTCCGAAGCGAAGTTTAAAAAAGGATCATCGATTTCAAGAAGATATTGAGGTTTTTTTTCTATCAGTTCCAGCCGTTTTTCAGGATCGGCGAGAATGGTGTCTTCATAGAGTCTCTCCACATACTGCTCCACAGCCTTTTCCGAGTGCTTTCCCAGCAAATCCCTCAGGGCTTCAGGAATCTGATCAGGAGGCTTTTCCATGAGCTTTTTAAGCTGATGCTTGAGAAAGGCTTTATCTGTCTCCAGATCATAACTCCTTTCGGCCAGCTCAATCCGCTGTTTGATGTAAGGAATATTTCTCTCCTGAAAAGAAGGCTCTCTTTCCATATCAGGCTTTTGCCTCTCTTCTGCTGTCCTGTAAATGGTGTACCCCTGGGAGAGGAGCTCAGCTCCAAAATAAGAACCCACCAGGTCAGAGAACAAGCTTTGTTTCTGGTAAAATTTATCATATTTCTCCATGAATGCATCGATCTTGGCCAGTATTCCCTCATATCTTTCTTTTTTCCCGGTTTTCTGGCTGATCCACTCCATAAATTCCTTCTCCTGCTCTTTCTTCTTTTCCACGAGGGATAACTTTTTCATGCCTTCGGTTTTCCCTTGATAATTTTTCAAAGCATTATTAAGGCCTTTGATCTTTCCGGCGTATTTGATCTGAACTTCCCGATCTTCCTTCCCGGCTTCCTCATAAAAAGAGATGATCTCTCTAAAATTCTCCATCCTGTCTTCCATCATATCCATGTCAAACTGGACCTCGGCCAAGGTGTAATTGCGGTAAGTCCGGCCCGGATATCCCATAACAAAAGTGAAATCTCCCTGTTTAAAACCATCCAGGGCAATCTTTAATGTTGTTTTAGGATGATAGGGAACATTCTCCGGACTGTAGTCTGTCCCTGTATTATCCGGGGACACATAAGCCCTCAAGAAAGAAAAATCGCAGGTGTGACGCGGCCACATCCAGTTGTCAATGTCCCCTCCGAAATTCCCCAAGTCGCGGGGAGGGGCGTAGACCAGCCGGATATCCTTTATTCTCTTGAACCGGAAAAGATAGTACTGATTGCCGCTGTACATGCAGGCCACCTGAGCCCGGATATCAGGCCCCTGTTCTTCTGCCCGGGCAATCATCTCTTTCTTTATCTTATCCAGAGCATAGTATCTCTGGATAGGAGTCATATCCGGCCTGACGGCAGATAAAACCTGATCGGTCACCTCTTCATACCCCACAAGCACATCAGCAATATATCCTTTTGCCGGAATTTCCTCATTCCTGGTCCAGGCGATAAATCCCTGCTGGATGTAGTCCTTTTCCCGGGTGGAAGCCCGCTGCAGGGCACCGAAAGCCACATGATGGTTGGTGAGAATCAAACCCTCAGGACTGACAAATTCTCCAGTCCCTCCCCCCAGATGAACCACCGCACTCATCAATCCGGTGCCATCTTTTTTGTAAAGCTGGTCAGGTTTCATAGCAAGGCCCAGAGCTTTTAGGTTCAAATCTTTCATCTGATGAGGCATCCACATCCCCTGGTCAGCAAGGCAGAAGGCGGCCAGCCCTATAAAAAGCCAGAAAAGAATAATGCTGCGAAAATATCTCATCACATTCTCCCTCTGATTATTTTTTATAACCATGAAAGATTATAATAAAAGAGCTGAATTTTTTTTCAACATAAAATATCAGAACTTCCTCCCTTATCAATTCACTGGATTTCCCTCAATTTTTTAGTCTAAGATGCGGAAATATGGCTGGTATAATTACACCTCATGACCTATTTGAGTTACAATAATCATTCCAAATTGAGGAGGGAAGAAACATGTGGAATCATATCCGGTATTTAATCCTTTTTTCCTTAGTGGTGAGTGTTTTCTCATTTCCTGGGGATATCAAAAACACTGCCTTACAGAAGCCATCCAGATCAGGACATGAAAAACCGGAGGTTTTCAAGCTGGATCAAAAATCTGCGTCCCATTTTGCCCAGCTCGCTCTGAAGTGTATAAAGAAGGAATATCCAAACAAACTGAGTCATGTGATGAACGATGCCTCCGAGGTTCAAAATCCCGCCTCCCTTCATCCAGCCTTTTACGGATGTTTCGACTGGCATTCTTCTGTCCACGGCCATTGGATGCTGGTAAGGCTGTTAAAGATGTTCCCTGACCTGTCCCAAGCTGGGGAAATTCGCAGGTCGCTGGCTGAAAACCTTTCTGCTCAAAATATTGAAAGAGAAGTGAAATATCTCCATCAGCCCAACCGGAAATCTTTTGAGCGGACTTACGGATGGGCCTGGCTTCTCAAGCTGGCCCAAGAACTGCGGGGCTGGGATGATCCTGATGGCAGGAAATGGTCTAAAAATCTTAAGCCCCTGGCCGCCGCCATAGTCAAGCGTTACCTGGACTTTCTGCCCAAACAGACATATCCCATCCGCCGCGGCGTACATCCCAATACCGCCTTCGGCATGGCCTTTGCTCTGGATTATTCCCGGGCGGCAGGCCACAATAAGCTGGAAGATCTACTGCTTGAACGCAGCCTCACCTATTTTGCTTCGGATGTTCACTGCCCTGCTGCCTGGGAACCAGACGGAGATGACTTCTTTTCCCGCTGTCTCATAGAAGCTGACCTGATGCGCCGGGTTCTGCCTCCACATGAATTTTCAGAATGGTTCCATCAATTTCTTCCTCAACTGGCCCAGGGCCAACCCAAATCTTTGCTTGAGCCCGCTGATGTGTCTGACCGCAGTGATCCTAAAATTGTGCATCTGGATGGGCTCAATCTCAGCCGTGCCTGGTGCATGAACGGTATTGCCGATGCCCTGCCAGAGGATGATCCGGTCCGTAAAATATTGATCGAATCAGCCAGCCGGCATGCCAAAGCCACTCTCCCCCATATCAGAAGCGGGAGCTACGAGGGAGAGCATTGGCTGGCTTCATTTGCGGTGTTCATGCTGTCCCAGAATAGTCCCTAGATTTAGAGAAAGAAGTTGTTTTCTTGGGTTCAGGAAGAATCCATTTCCCATATATAATTCAACCCTCAAATCCCCTAAAGTCATTTCTTTAGAATCCATTATTCAACAATCACGAATCACGGAATCTCAGGAAGATCTCTCAAGGAGAGCGGTGATGTGCTCTTCAGCCTGGAAAAGGCTGTCAGCCATAAAATCGGCAAAATGAAAATCCTGTCCTGCGGTGTATTCAGAAGGCACAGCAATCACATAACAGCCGGCCTGCTTGCCCGCCAAAGCTCCGTTTGATGAATCTTCGAGAACCACACAGTGTTCTGGTTTCAGCTTCAACCGTTCACAGGTCTTTAAGTAGATTTCCGGATCAGGTTTTCCCTTGCTGACCCCTTCAAAAGACTGCAGAACATCAAATTGATTTCTGATTTCCAATCGGTCCACCACTATATCCAGAAATTCCTTCTGGGCACTGGTGCACACCGCCATTTTCAGCCTGCCCCTGAATCTATCCATAATATGAAAAAGACCGGGTATGGGTTTTAAGTCTGTCTTAAGCTTCTTCCGCATGATCCTGTTTCTCATCTCCAGGGCTTTTTCCGGACTGATCGGCAATTTTGCATCTCTGACAAAGATTTCCATGCTGTCCACAGGGCTCCTTCCCATCATCTCCCAAAGGGTTTTATCTTCTACGGTCTTGTTGAATTTTCGGGCCATCTCTCTTTCGGTCTGCCAGTACAGACCTTCGCTGTCGATCATCAACCCGTCCATGTCAAAGATGAGTGCTTTGACCATCACACCTCTCCGAAGAAAAATAAACCCTATTTTACCCCAAAATACCGATTGTTATAAAAAAATAAAAGTACAGTTTTGAATTTTTTTAATATTCATCTGCTTTTTTCAATTTTTAACTGAATATATCTTGCATTTTTATTTTTATGGGCTAGAATAACTGGAGGCATGAAAAGCATTTTTGTTATATCTCACAGCACATAGCGGAGTTGGATCATGAAAAATCATTGGACACCAGAAGAACTTGCAGATCACGCTCTGGCCGTTCTGAAAAAGAATGCGGA
>JBKHJA010000105.1:0-8735 GCA_046538375.1 Candidatus Aminicenantota bacterium | reverse complement strand
CACTGTTTATAATATGACTTGACAGTCAAATGCAAAGTTCATTAAAATTGACCCAATAAAAATCAAGGAGGGTGTCGTGATAGAGACACTCGCTCAGCTTTTCCTCAACACCATCAAGTCTTTTCCCAAAGATGATTTGATGCTCTACAAAAAAGAAGGCCGTTATGTCCCCATATCCACCCAGGAATTTTCCCAGAGAGTGAGGCACATTTCTCTGGGACTCCAGGAGCTGGGGTTCAAACCCGGAGACAAGCTTATCATTCTTTCTGAGAATAGACCGGAATGGGTGATGACGGATATAGCCAATCTTTGTTTGGGAGGGATAACCGTCCCCATCTACACCTCGTTGGTTCCCGAACAGATCAAATACATCATTGACGATTCTGACGCTAAAATGGTGGTGTTTTCGGATAAAGAACTCTGGCAGAAGATAGAATCGGTCAAAGACGGACTGAAAAAGGTCACTCATTATATTACTTTCGCTGATGAAGCCCAGGAGGACCTATTGACACTGGCCCAGGTCATGGAGAGGGGGAAGAAGATGGCTGATGATAATCCTGATCTTTTTGAAAAGAATGCCCTCGCTGTAAGGCCGGATGATACAGCGTCCATCATCTATACCTCTGGGACTACCGGTATTCCCAAAGGAGTTATGCTCACTCACCACAATTTCATCAGCAACTCCAAAAGCAGTGCAGAAGTCATTCCCTTTTCAGAAAAAGATAAGGTCCTATCCTTTTTGCCTCTTTCTCATGTGCTGGAGAGAATGGTCATGTTCACTTACCTTTACAAGGGATGCTCGATCGGGTTTGCCGAGAGTGTGGAAACAGTGGCTGAGAATATGCTGGAGATTCGGCCCCACATCATGGTCAGTGTCCCCCGGGTCTTCGAAAAAATCTATTCCAGAGTCATGGACAATGTTTTAGCCAGTTCAGCCATGAAGAAGAAAATATTCTTCTGGGCCTTAAAAGTGGGGAAGAAATACGCTCAGGTGAAACTTCTTAAACAGCCTGTTTCCAAATGGCTTCAGACCAGAAAAAACTTGGCTCACAAGCTGGTCTTTTCTAAGATTATCGAAAAGACAGGGGGAAGAGTGAGATTCTTTGTTTCAGGAGGAGCTCCTTTATCCAGAGACATTGCAGAATTTTTTTATGCTATGGGACTGGTGATCTTGGAAGGGTATGGTTTGACCGAAACCTCTCCTGTCATATCAGTAAACTCTTTTGACAGTATGAAGTTTGGCACGGTGGGCAAGCCTATTCCCGGCGTCAAAGTAAAGATCGCCCCTGATGGTGAAATATTGACTACCGGACCGAACGTGATGAAGGGTTACTACAAGAAAGAGGATGAGACCAGAGAGGCCTTTGATGGAGAATGGTTCCGCACCGGAGATGTGGGCCATGTGGATGAGGATGGGTTTCTGGTTATAACCGACAGGAAAAAGGATATCATCGTAACAGCGGGCGGAAAAAATGTGGCTCCTCAACCTATCGAGAATTTATTGAAAACCAATTCTTATATTTTAAATGCTGTGATTTTGGGGGACAGAAGAAAGTTTATTTCCGCTTTGATAGTCCCTGATTTTGAAAAACTGGAAGAATATGCCAGGTTCAACGGCATAGCTTTTGGTGATAGAAAAGACCTGATCGAGAATAAAAAGATCATAAACTTCATCCAATCTGAAGTGGATCGTTCCACGCCCACTCTTTCTGCTTATGAAAAAATCAAGAAGGTTGTGCTCCTGGATGGTGAGTTTGAGATAGAAAAGGGAGAAATCACTCCTACTCTGAAAGTGAAAAGAAATGTCATAGAGAAAAAATATAAACATCTGATCGATGCTCTGTATGAAGAAGCAGAGAGAGAAAATCAGAGAGAAGCAGAATAAGATGAAAAAAACCAGAAATTGGCAGTTCCAACCAGGATCAAGCTGATTTTTTCTGCCAGTACAATATCCTTCCGCAGTTTTCGCAGAGAATAATCTTGTTTCCCGCTTTCAATTCGTTCAACATTTGGGGCCGGACTCTCATATGACACATGGAACAAAACTCATCCTTTACCGGGGAAAGAGCGACTCCTTTTTTACTATTTAGGATTGTGGTGTACAGGGCTGTTTGATCGGAAGGGATTTTAGGCAGAAGGCCCTCACGCTTTTGCTGGAGTTCTTTTCTTTTCTCTTCCTTTTCTTTTTTATGGTTGAGAAGAGCCTCTTTCTCCTTTGTCAATTTTTCTTTTGCTTGAGCGGCCTGTTGGCTGGCTTGTTTTATTTCTGCCTCTATATCATCAGCATAAAGCATAGCGGTGATGATTTCTTCTTCAAGAGAATCCATTTTCTGTTGAGTCTCTTCAATTTCTTTAAGCAGGGAGCTGTATTCCTTGTTGGTTTTCACTTCATTGAGCTGCCGCTTGTACTTGGATATTTTGGCTTTTAAATCCTGGACCTCTGTTTCCAGATCTCTTCTTTTTTTCTGGTTTTTATTGAGTTTCTCTTTGGCTTGGATGACAACTTGATTGCTGTCTTCTATTTTTTGATCGATTTCTTCGATTTGGGAGGGGAGGTTCTTGAGGAAAAGAGAGATGTTTTGAATTTCTGTATCTAGTTTTTGAAGGTGGATCAATCTGTCAAATTCAATATCCACATCTTTTCCTCACAGGAAAATGGGCCTACCAGGATTCGAACCTGGGACCTGCCGGTTATGAGCCGGTGGCTCTTCCGCTGAGCTATAGGCCCTTGATTTTTTATAGCAGATATGAGAGATCAAGTCAATTGAAACCGAGAAGCGGACCGGGAATCTAGAGAATCAGCTCCCGTTGAGCTCAGAATAGATAAAAGGGGAGAAATAGACATTTTGAATACAGCGGATATTGTACATTATTCTCTGATTTGATTTTCGCTTTAATCAACTCTTTTTGATTTTAATCTTTTCTGCTGGATAATCCTGGCTGTTTCTCCAGATAAATCCTGTGATTTCTCCCTTCTTATTTTTCTCGAAAAGGAATGGGTGGAAGGAAATCAGGATTTATTGGTGAAGGATTTCAATTTTCGGCTGCGGGTGGGATGCTTCAGTTTTCTTAGAGCTTTGGCTTCGATCTGTCGGATTCGTTCACGAGTCACCTTGAACTGCTGTCCCACTTCTTCCAGGGTGTGTTCATTCCCATCTCCCAGGCCAAATCTCATCTTTAATACTTTCGCTTCTCTTTCTGTCAGGGACTTCAGGGCTTCCTCGATTTGTTCCCTGAGATTGATGTGGATGACTGTATCAGGAGGAGAAGGGATAAATTTATCTTCGATAAAATCACCCAGATGGCTGTCTTCTTCCTCCCCGATGGGCGTCTCCAGAGAAATGGGTTCTTGAGCGATCTTTATGATTTTTCTGACCTTATACACAGGCAGGTCCATTTTTCTGGCGATCTCTTCGCAGGAGGGTTCTCTTCCCACTTCTTGAACCAGGCTTCTGGAGACCCGGATGAGCTTGTTGATGGTTTCTATCATGTGGACAGGGATCCTGATGGTTCTGGCTTGATCAGCGATGGCTCTGGTTATGGCCTGTCTTATCCACCAGGTGGCGTATGTGGAAAATTTATATCCCCGCCGATATTCAAATTTTTCCACCGCTTTCATCAATCCCATGTTTCCTTCCTGGATGAGATCCAAAAATTGGAGCCCCCGGTTGCTGTATTTTTTGGCGATAGATACCACCAGCCTGAGATTGGCGGCCACCAATTCTTTTTTGGATTGGTCACTGATCTTCTTGCCGGCAGTGATGGAACGGAGGATTTTTCTCAGCCCTTGAGAATCCAGTCCGATTTCTTTCTGATAGTTTCTCAGAAACTTGTTGATCTCCTTTATGCTTTGATTGAGCTGTGCTTTTCTTTTTTGGCTTCTTGCTCGATGGAGAGAAAGGTTAAGTTCTTCCTTGGTTTCTTCTAACTCGTTGATAGCCTTTAATTTTTCCCGGAGAATAAAGATGATTCTTTCTCGGCGCAGGGGACGGAAATTGAGCTTTCTTATGAGACGGCTCATCCGGACGATAAGACGTCCCCGGGCGAATCTGTATTTCTTCCCCCTAGGAATGCTGTCCAGTTTTTTGCTGAGGGATTTTATCTTTTTTATCTTGGCTAAAATCTGGTTTTTTTGTTCTTCCAGTTTTCCTTCGGTAACATATTCCTCGCTGAGCTCAAACATGTCATGGATGATTTCTGGATTCTCATTGATCTTCTCTTCTAAGACCAGAACCTGGTTGAGAACCAGGCGGGTTTTGGAAAGGGCTTTGATGATGGTTTTTTCGCCCCTTTCGATTTCTCTGGCAATGGCGATTTCCCCTTCCCGGGTTAAAAGTGAGATATTTCCCATTTCTCTCAAGTAGAGCTTGACGGGATCCGTGGTTCTCTCCAGGCCTTCCATAGCCACCAGATCACTCTTTTTTCTCTTGGGGATAGATTTTTTTTGCCTGTATTCCAGGATTTTTATTCCGTAGTCATCCATGGAACTGAGAAAATCACGGAATTTCTGGTCGTCATCCAACTCCTCGTGGAAGGTTCTGTCTATCTCTTCAAAAAGCAGGTAACCCTGTTTCCTCCCTTTAGTGATGAGTTGGTGGATTTCGTCTTTATCGTACTTGTTGTGGGATGACAATTTTTATTTCCTCTCCAAATTTATTATCCTGCATTATACAGAAATCATGGGACACGTTACCGATTTTGAAAAAAAATCGGTACATGTCCCGAATTTCCAGTACATGTCCCTGATTTCTTCTCTTATCCATGACAAATTGAGCATGTTTATGAATAATGCAGGTTATAACCTATTTTTGTATCCATTGGTTTCGGTAGTCCAAAAGTTGTTTCTTGATTTCCTGGATTTGACTCAGGAGGGCATGAAGTTCGTCCCTATTTCCTTCCTTTTCCAGTCTTTTGATTTCAGCCTGAAGCTTTTTTGATCTGTTTTCAAGAGAAACCTGTCTTATGGCATGCACACAATCCATGGCTTCTTCCACAGTGGCCGGTTGGCCTTTTTCCAGCAAGATTTCCGTAAGACAGCTTCTCAGAGAAGGAGCTATTTTTTCTCTGAATTCATGAAGATTGACTTCTTTGCCTTTGCTGTGACACTCCATCAAAGCAGTGATGATGGGCTCGCTGCTCAAACCTTGGAAATCTTCTTGTTTTATTTCTTCACACACATAGGGAGCGATCAATTTATCCTCGATCAAAATCTGGAGAAGTCTTTTTTCTGCGGGAAATAACCATTCTTTTTGTGCAGCCTTTTCCTGTTCAGAGGCTTTTTGTCGGGATATATGACGCAGCAGTTCTTCATCGACAGCAAGGTATTCGCTGGCCTGCTTCAGATATTCGCTTCGCAGTACAGAATCGGGAATTTTGTCTATTTCTTCCACCACTTTCCTGATAGTTTTAGCCTTTTCTTCTGGCGTTTCCTCCTCTCTTTCCTGGAGATAGGAATCAACCAGGAACCTCAAGCCAGGGGTGCTGTTTTTCACCAGGTTTTCAAAAGAATCTACACCATGGCGGGAAATAAAACTGTCAGGATCTAATCCCGAAGGCAAGCTCAACACTTTGATCTGGACTCCTTTCTCAAAGCAGACAGAAACAGCCCGCAGGGCTGCTTTTTTTCCTGCGGTGTCAGCGTCATAACTGACCACTATCCTGGGAGCAAACCGTGAAACCAGGGTGACCTGGTGAGAAGTCAAGCTGGTTCCCAGAGAAGCAGAAATGTTTGTTATTCCGGCCTGGTAGAGAGCGATAAAATCGGTGTACCCTTCCACCAGGATAATTTCTCTCTTGCTTCTGATAGATTCCTTGCAGAAGTTCAGCCCATAAAGGAGTTTTCCTTTGGAATAAACAGGTGTATCCGGGGAGTTCAAGTATTTTGGTTCATCATCGAAGGCTGTCCTTCCTCCAAAGGCCACCGCTTTTCCGCTGAGGTTGAATATAGGAAAGATAATTCTTCCCCGGAACCGGTCATAATAGCCTTCTTTTTTTTGGCGACGAAGAACCAGCCCCCCTTTCTCCAGAACCGAGGGCTGGATATTCTTACGCTGGAAAAAAGTAAGCAGTGAGTCCCAAGAATTCAAAGCATAACCAATCTTGAATTTTTGGATAATGTCTTCTGAGATATTCCTCTTTTTTAGATAGTCTAGAGCCTGTCTTCCTTCTTGGGTATTGAAAAGATTTTTCTTAAAGAAAGCCAGCGTCTGTTCATTGATGTTGAATATTTTTTCTTCCAGTTTCAACAGTTGGGGAGAGAGTTTTCTCTTCTGAGGAAGAGGAATGTTGTATTTTTCAGCCAGATAGTTCAGAGCTTCAGGAAAACTGAGGCTTTCTTTCTCCATGACCAGGGTAAAGAGGTCGCCTCCCATCCCGCATCCGAAGCAGTGAAAAAGCTGTTTTTCTTCATCCACGGTAAAGGAAGGATCCTTCTCAGAATGAAAAGGGCAAAGACCCACGTGTTTCTGCCCTCGTTTCCTTAGGGTAGTGTACTGAGATGCAATATCGATGATGTTGGCTGCTTGCCTTATTTGGTCAACAATTTCCATTCTTCGGCGGTCGACGGATGAATGTTTATTACTAGTAAATATAGGAGTGAATAGATCATTTGTCAAGCGGCTAAGTATTTAAAAAATAAAGTTTTATGAAATATTTTCTCCACCCGGCTGATGCTGATTTTTCAGCTTAAAGATGGTTTATCAAACTGGCAAGATAGGCGGCTCCAAATCCGTTGTCGATATTCACCACCGCCACTCCTCCAGGACATGAATTGAGCATAGCCAGGAGGGCCGCCACTCCTTTCAAGCTGGCTCCATAACCCACACTGGTGGGGACAGCTATGATAGGGACAGCACTGATTCCTGCTACCACGCTGGGCAGAGCTCCTTCCATTCCAGCAATGGTGATGATAACCCTGGCCTGCTTTATCTTTTCATACTCTCCGAACAGGCGGTGAATCCCTGCCACTCCCACATCATAAATTTTTTCCACATCATTGCCTAAAAGATCACAGGTGACCACTGCCTCCTCAGCCACTGCTGTATCAGAGGTTCCAGCAGTGATGATGATGATTTTTCCTTTTCCTGGAGGGGGCTTTTGCTGTTTGAGGTAAACGGCCTTAGCTGAAGCATTGTAGTGGATGCGGGGAATTTTTTTCTTTATTTTTTCGAAGACAGAGTTCTCAATTTTGGTAATCAACAGATTGCTCCCTTTACCCAGGATCTCCTCGGCGATTTTGATGAGCTGTTCTTCTGTTTTTCCCGGCCCGAACACGATTTCAGGAAATCCCCGTCTTAACTCCCGATGATGGTCGATCTTGGCAAAGCCTAAATCTTGGTATGGGTAATGTTTGAGAATGTTAAGAGCTTCTTGGGGAGAAAGCTTTCTTTGGAAAACCTTGTTCAGGATGTCTTCCAGTCTCGTTTTCATGTGTTTTAGTCTATCATAAGTGAGGAAAAAAGGGGACAGGTAAGTAAGCATCCTTATTTTCGTGACAGGGGCTTCCTCACCCCCCATCCCTCACCTTTCCCAATCAGTATATATTTATGATGGAAATGGTTTTGGGGATGCTTCCGACAGGAAGCTGAAGAAAGGTGCAGTCGGCTTCTTGACAGATCATGATCGGAATAAGTTATACTGATGAAAAATGAGGAGGAGATGAGAAGGCAAAAAACCATCCACAGGGAAGTTCATATCTCCGGAAAAGGAATCCATTCAGGAAAAGAGGTGAATCTTCGGCTGAAGCCTTCCTCCTCAGGTCAGATTATTTTTCGAAGGACTGATCTCCAGGATCTCCAGCTTCCTGTGGATTGGCGGAAGATTGAAGCCAAAAACAATTCTTCACTGGTATCTAAAGGATGCCGGATCCAGACTTTAGAGCATATCCTGGCCGTGCTTTATGTGCTGGACATTGACAGTCTGGATATAGATATAGACGGAGAGGAGATTCCTATCACGGACGGGAGCGCCTCTCCTTTTGTCCAATTTCTTCTGCCAGCGGGAACACTGCCGCTGCCTCTGGAGAAGAAATCCATAAAAATCCTTAAGCCTTTCAATGTGAAGGAAAAAGGAGCTTCTGTTTCTTTCCTGCCCCACCCTGAGTTTGAGGTGAGCTATGGTATAGAATTTGACCATCCGGCCATCGGCAGACAGGAATTCAGTCTCTTGGTCAAACCAGAAAGCTTCATCAAGGAGATCGCCCCGGCCCGGACATTTGGCTTTTTGAAGGATGTTCCTGAACTCAGAAAGCAGGGCTTAGCCCTGGGGGGGTCGCTGGACAATACTCTGGTTCTGGATGATGAAAGGGTGGTCAACGGTCCTCTGCGCTTCCGGGATGAATTTGTCCGTCATAAAATGCTGGATTTTATCGGCGATCTCTCCCTGGTTGGACACCCTATTCAAGGCCGGGCCGAGGCTTACCGAGGGGGCCACCATCTCCATCTCCGGGCAGTTCATTTTCTTTTTGATCATCCTGAATTCTGGGCTTATGTATGAATATTCTATCTGCAATCAGTGAATAAAAAGAACCGATATCCCCGCTGCCTCACCTGATTAGATAAAAATATCACCACAGGAATCCTCCCAAAGGGCGATTTACTTCTGTTTAAACTTAACATTATCCTACTGAAAGGAGTGAGCCGTGATGATCAAAACAGGGGCCAGGCTGTCTTCCCCCTTTTTTTCTCTCCTCCTTTTGGGGCGTTGTTGGTTTTTGAAATTTGCCTGTCCCCTTTTCC
>JBKHJA010000010.1:0-36549 GCA_046538375.1 Candidatus Aminicenantota bacterium | reverse complement strand
AACCTCTGCCGAGCTCATCCAAAATTAAAAAAAGCCTTCATCAAATCTAAAGCTAGAGATGCCATAGCTACTCTTCTGATCAGTTCCAAACTTAAAGTGGTTTCTGTTAGAGCTTTAAGAAATAAAGGTCTAGAAGACTTTAACTCCCTTCAGATCGAACTTATCCAGAAACGAAACCAAAAAGAAATTTCCCATTCTGAAGCCCAGTACCAAGTGGAAAAGTTTTGGATGGGAGCTTTGAGACGGGCTGTCCAAGAGGGAGATACAGAATTCGGCTCGCTTATGGCTGGCCAAAGTGTGGGCCTTGTCCATAAGATTCAACCTTTAAAAGAAGCCACAGCCTATCTCATCCATGATGCAGAGCTGGAATTGGACAAGGTCATAAATAAAATTTGTGCAATCAATAATAATTATTTCTAGAAATGCAAAATCAGAAAATGTAAAATAAACTGAACCATGCGAAGAATATCCAAAATGTCCATATAAATGAACGGCAAAAAGGCTCTGCTGGTCCTGGAAAACGGCGCCTATTTTGTGGGTGAATCCATCGGCTATCAAGGGGAAGCCCGGGGGGAAATCGTGTTCAACACCTCCATGTCAGGCTACCAAGAAATCCTGACCGACCCTTCCTACAAGGGCCAGATTGTGACCATGACCTATCCTCTTATGGGCAATTACGGCTGCAATATGGAGGATGTGGAATCAGGCAGGCCATGGGTAGAAGGTCTGGTAATAAAAGAATTGGCCTCCTGGCCTTCAAGCTGGAGACAAAAAGAGACTCTGGCCCACTATCTCCAGATGCACAAAATTGCGGCCATCCAGGGCATTGACACCAGAAAATTGACCAAAATGATCCGCACCGGAGGAGCCCAAAGAGCTCTGATCTCAACAGGAGATGAGAACATCCGGAATCTGCTGGATGGGGTGAGGGAAATTCCCTCCATGGTGGGACAGGATCTGGTCAAGGAAGTCACCACTTCCAACCCTTATGGATGGACTGAACAGATTTATGAGTTTCCCACAGGCTATGCGGCCCAAGAAAAATTCAGATATTTTGTCATTGCCTATGATTTCGGGATCAAAAGGAATATTCTAAGAAATCTGGCAGCAAACAAGGTTGACGTTCTGGTGGTTCCCGCCGCCACTCCCTGGTCAGATATTTTAAACATGGAGCCCGACGGAGTCCTACTCTCCAACGGTCCTGGAGACCCGGCTCCGCTCACCTATGCCGTTCAAAATATACGCCATTTGATCGGCCGAATCCCTTTATTCGGCATATGCCTCGGCCACCAGCTGCTGGCTCTTGCTCTGGGAGCCAAGACGTACAAGCTTAAATTCGGCCATCACGGCGCCAATCATCCGGTTAAAAATCTTGAAACAGGAACCATTGAAATCACCTGCCAGAATCACGGCTTTTCAGTGGACATAGACTCCCTCCAGAAAGTGGCCAGATTAACCCATGTCAACCTCAACGACGGGACTGCCGAAGGATTCGTTTTGAAAGACAAACATCTCTTTTCCGTTCAATATCACCCAGAAAGTTCTCCTGGACCCATGGATTCTCACTACCTTTTTCCAGAATTCATAAAAATGATGCACGATTTCAAGAGAAGAAAGGATGCCCAGGCGTAAAGACATCTCATCCATCTTGATCATCGGATCCGGTCCTATTGTCATAGGGCAAGCCTCTGAATTCGACTATTCGGGAACCCAAGCGCTTAAAGCGCTCAAAGAAGAAAATTACAAACTGATCCTGGTCAATTCCAACCCCGCCACCATCATGACCGACCCTGAATTTTCTGATCGAACCTATCTGGAACCCCTCACAGTGGAGTACCTGGAGAAAACAATCGAAAAAGAGAAACCACAGGCTCTGCTGGCCACTCTGGGAGGGCAGAAGGCTTTGAACCTGGCCCTGGAGCTGGATGAGAGAGGAATATTGAAAAAACATCACATGCAACTGATCGGAGTGAACACCGATTCCATCAGAAAAGCCGAAGACAGGATGCTGTTCCGCCAGTCCATGAAGAAGATCGGCCTGGATGTTCCTCCTTCAGGTTATGCCTCCAGCCTGAAGGAAGCGGTGGAGATCGTAAAAAAGATCGAGTTCCCGGTAGTGGTCCGTCCTTCCTTCACTCTGGGAGGAACCGGAGGCAACATTCTTAATAACTGGGACGATTTTTACAAATTCATCCCCTTGGGCCTGGCTATAAGCCCTGTCAACAGAATCCTGATCGAAAAGTCCATCATGGGGTGGAAAGAATTTGAGCTGGAGGTGATGAGGGATAAAAATGACAACGCCATGGTGGTCTGTTCTATCGAAAACTTTGATCCCATGGGAGTTCATACCGGAGATTCCATCACTGTGGCTCCGGCCCAGACTCTGACCGATAAAGAATACCAGAGAATGAGGAACGCAGCCCTGGCCATCATGAGAGAAATTGGCGTGGAAACTGGAGGCTCCAACATTCAATTTGCCGTAAATCCGCGAGACGGAAGAATGATGATCATCGAGATGAATCCCCGCGTTTCCCGCTCCTCAGCCCTGGCCTCCAAGGCCACCGGCTTTCCCATCGCCAAAATGGCAGCCAAGCTGGCTGTGGGCTATACCCTGGATGAAATCATGAACGATATCACCAGAAAGACTCCTGCCTGTTTTGAGCCGGCTGTCGATTATGTGGTGGTCAAGATTCCCCGGTTTGCCTTTGAGAAATTTCCCGAGGAAGAACCATCTCTCACCACCCAGATGAAATCAGTGGGAGAGACCATGGCCGTAGGCAGGACTTTTAAAGAAGCCCTTCAAAAAGCTGTGCGTTCTCTCGAATCAGACCGCTGGGGATTCCAAGAAAAAGAACCCATCCCTCCGCAGAGTGCGCTGAAAAAAAATCTTTCTTCCCCCAATTCTGAACGCCTCTGGTATATCGCCCAGGCCTTTAGAGAAGGGATGAAAGTGGAAGAAATAAATGAGCTCACCGGGATCGATTCCTTCTTCCTCCACAACATAAAACAGATTGTGGATTTTGAAGAAACACTAAAATCTGCCGGTGAGAGTTCTCTTCCTTCTCATCTTCTGCGGAAAGCCAAACAGCTCGGTTTTTCAGACCGGAGAATCGCTGATCTTTTGAACTCTACTGAAGATATGATAAGAAAGAGAAGAGAGAAGGATAATATTTTACCTGTATGGAAAGTGGTGGATACCTGCGCCGGGGAGTTTGAATCGGAAACACCGTACTTTTATTCCACTTACGAAGAGGAAGATGAAGCGCAGGCCATCTCTTCGGAAAAGGCCATTATCCTTGGCTCCGGTCCTAACCGGATTGGCCAGGGAATAGAGTTTGACTACTGCTGTGTCCACGGTGTTTTTGGTTTGAAGGAACTTGGATATAAAGCCATCATGATCAATTCCAACCCGGAGACTGTTTCCACTGATTATGACATATCGGACCGTCTTTATTTTGACCCTGTGACTCTTGAAGATGTGCTCTCTGTATACAACAAGGAAAAACCAGAAGGAATTGTCTGTCAGTTCGGCGGGCAGACTCCTTTGAAGATAGCCACCGAACTTGAAAAGAACGGGACAAAAATATTGGGCACCAGCTCCGAAGTCATCGATAAGACAGAAGACAGAGAAAAATTCGATCATTTCTTAAAAAAGTTGAGTCTGCGGCGCCCCCGAAACGGAATGACCAAAGATCCCAGGAGAGCTTTACAGATAGCCGAGGAAATCGGATATCCTGTGCTGGTCCGGCCTTCCTATGTTCTGGGCGGCCGGGCTATGAAAGTGATCCATGACCAGGAGGAGCTGGAAAAATACATCCAATCCATCCGGGAATACTGCTCCCGTTATCCCGTTCTTATCGATGAATTCATTGAAAATGCTGTAGAGCTGGATGTGGACCTCCTTTGTGACGGCGAACAGGTGTATATCGGGGGAATCCTTGAGCACATACAAGAAGCAGGGATTCATTCCGGCGATGCCTCTATGGTCATTCCTCCCTATTTTTTGCCTGAGAGAACTATCCAGGAAGTCAAACGCCAGGTCTCTCTTATGGCAAAGGAACTTCAAATCATTGGGTTGATGAATGTTCAGTTGGCGGTGAAGGGAACCAGGATCTACATTCTTGAGGTCAATCCAAGAGCATCCAGGACAGTTCCGTTTATCTCCAAAGCCATCGGAGTTCCTCTGGCAAAGATGGCCGTGAGATTGATCATGGGTGAAAAGCTCACCAACATAAACCTCAAATCCCGTGAAACAAAATTGTACGCTGTCAAAGAAGCTGTGTTCTCTTTTGATAAATTCTTAGAGGTGGACCCCATACTGGGGCCTGAGATGCGGTCCACTGGAGAATCCATAGGCATTGACAAGTTTTTTCCTCTGGCCTTTCTGAAAGCGGAAGAAGGTGCGGGCTTTTCTCTTCCGGAAAGGGGCAAAGTGTTCATCAGCATTTGTGATGAGGATAAACCCAAAGCAGTACCGCTGGTGGAAAAATTGGCTCAATCAGGATTTGATCTTATAGCCACTGAAGGCACCTCCCACTACCTGCGAAGACACGGCTTTTCTGTGGACACCATCGGCAAGGTTTACAAGGGGAAAAGAAACATCCTTGAGGATATAAAAGAAGGAAAAGTCAGCATGATCTTCAACACCCCTTCTGGAAGATACGAGAGGAAAGACGCTCAAAAAATCAGAAAAGCGGCTTTCTCTTACCGCATTCCCTGTTATACCACCATACCCTCAGCCAGTGCTGCCATCAATGCCATCCTGATGAGAAAAAAAATCTCCCCCTCCATCCTGTGTCTCCAGGATATCCATTCCTATTCCTGAGTACACACTGCCAGTTGAAATGACCTTGGATTGCTGTTAAAATTTCCTCAAATTTTCATTAAACGAAGAGGGAGGAAAATGATCATAGCTGAATTCGCCATCTTTCCCACCAGCGAGGGAGTCTCGGTGAGCAAATACGTCAAGAAGGTGATCAAAATCATCGAGGATTCTGGCCTGAAGAGCGAAACAGGCGGCATGTCCACCACCATCGAATCACCTGATCTGAGATCTTTATTCAGGCTGATAGAAAAAGCCCACCAAGCGGTGAAGGATATGGGAGCCAGAAGAATTCATATCGACTTGAGGGTGGATCATCGTTTAGACAAAGAAGCCAGTATCGAATCAAAACTCAAGGCCGTCCACAAGAGATAAACTCACTTAGAGGGCTTTTTCTATGATGCCCCCTCCGACCACAATATCCCCGTCATAAAAAACGATGGATTGTCCTGGAGTGATGGCTCTCTGAGGAGACTTAAACCACACCCTGGCCTTTGTTGAATCCAGCGGAAAGAGCACAGCTTTGGATTCCTGATGCTTGTACCGAATCTTGGCTTTGACGGCCAGAGACTTTTCGACTCTTTCCCCAGAAATCAGGTGAATGTGAGAAGCTATCAGCTCTCTCTTGTGGAGATCCTCATCTCTTCCCACCACAATCCTATTTTTATCCCCCTGGATTTCAACCACATACAGAGGATGAGGGGCAGCGAGTCCCATTCCTCTCCGCTGACCCACGGTAAAATGGGCGATCCCTTGATGATAACCTAATATTTCATGCTCAACATTGACTATGGGTCCAGAGCGGAAGGCTTGAGGCATTCTCTTTTGGAGAAAGGCAGAATAATTGTGGTCAGGAATAAAACAGACTTCCTGACTTTCAGGTCTTTGAGCTACCGGCAGGCCAAAGTCATGAGCTTTTCCTCTGACCTGCCTTTTGGTGAAATGACCTACGGGCATCAGAGTGCGGGAAAGCTGGTTCTGGGTTAAAGGATACAAAAAATAGGACTGTTCTTTTTCCCTGTCTTTTCCTTTTTTGAGATGAAATCGGCCTGTTTGAGAATCATATTCAATACGGGCGTGATGACCAGTAGCCAAGTAATGGGCATCTAACTTCTCTGCTCTGTCCATCAAAACTTGGAACTTGATGTACTGATTGCAGCGGATGCAGGGATTAGGAGTGCGTCCGCGAACATACTGCTCACAAAAATCAGAGATCACTTTTTTCTCAAAATCCTTTTTTAAATCCGCCACATAGTGAGGAATGCCCAATAAAGTGGCTACCCGGTGAGCATCCTCCACAGCTTTCCATCCGCAGCAGCTTCTTAATTTTTCTGACCGGCAGTAATCCCGCGGCAGGGAAAAAAGATCCATGGTCACGCCCATAACCTCATAGCCCTGCTGTTGGAGAAGAGCTGCGGCCACTGAAGAGTCCACTCCTCCACTCATGGCCACGATCACCCTTTCTCTCTTCATGTTCTCCTCATTCATAGAATACCAAATTTTGCCCATAGCCAAAAGATAAGTATCTAATCCGCACCTTTAAAAACAGGAGATTTCTATGTGGTACTGACAGGCAATTTTGGCCATTTGACCTTCATTTTTCCCTGTGATATAAGCCATAGAGTTGAGCAGTGAATTAAAATAAAAAGGGGAACGAGAGAAAGTGGAGACCATGGTCATCAGAAGTCAAGGAAAAACAATCTTCATCGGAGATGAGCATCCTCTGGTCATCATCGGAGAAAAGATCAATCCCACCGGAAAAAAGAAATTGGCTCATGAGCTTTTAAGTGAAGATTTCTCAAAAGTCCGGCAGTACGCCATCCAGCAAGCTGAGGCTGGCGCTCATCTCATAGATGTCAATGTGGGCACGCCTGGAGTTGATGAGGAAAAAATTCTTCCTCAGGCGGTAAAAGTGGTCATGAAGGCGGTTGATCTTCCCATTTCTATCGATTCTGCCAATCCTCAAGCTCTGGAGGCAGCTCTCTGTATCTATGAAGGAAAAGCCCTGGTCAATTCAGTGACCGGCCAGGAAAAATCCTTGAATTCCATCCTTCCCATGGTTAAAAAGCATCGGGCAGCCGTGATCGGGATGGCCTATGACCAAAGAGGCCCAGCCGTATCTCCCTCCCAGCGCTTGGAAGTGGCCAGAAAGATTTTGAGAAAAGCCCAGGAATTGGGGATTTCCAAGGAAAATGTTTTGATTGATGGCTTGGCCAGACCGGTCAGTTTGGAAAAAGAGGCGGCCAGCTTTTCCCTGCAAACCATAGCCCTGCTGAAACAAAAATTGGGGATAAACACTGTCCTGGGAATCAGCAATGTCTCCTTCGGATTACCAGACAGGAATTCTGTGAACGCAGCTTTCCTGGCCATGGCTGCAGCTCAGGGCTTGACCTGTGCCATCCTGGACCCCACGGTTATGGAAGTCAAAAAGACAGTGCTGGCCGCGAATCTTCTTTCAGGGGATGATCCAGCTGCAGCCGGATGGATAGAATATTATCGGGCTCACAAAGCACCTTGAAATAAGTATTTTAAAGAATAGAAAGTGATAAAGGATGGGAAAATCCTTTTTAGAGCGTCTTGAGGAAGATGAAGTCCTCATCTGTGACGGAGCCATGGGGACCATGCTCTATTCCAAAGGGATCTATATCAACCGCTGTTTCGATGAATTAAACTTGACTGATGCCAATATGGTTGGAGAAGTTCATAAAAGCTATGTTCACAGTGGGACAGACATCTTGGAGACCAACACTTTTGGAGCCAACAGGTATAAACTGCAGCCCCATGGGCTGGAGGAAAAACTCTACGACATCAATTTTCATGGGGTAAAAATCGCCCGGCAAGCAGCAGAAGGCAAGGCTTTCGTAGCCGGGTCAATCGGACCGCTGGGCCGGCCTATAGCTCCCATCGGCCATATCTCGGCCAAAGAGGCCAGAAAAGCCTTTTTCGATCAAGCCAAAGCTCAGTACGAAGCCGGTGTGGATCTTTTCATATTGGAAACTTTCAATGACCTCAACCAAATTCACCAAGCTATTCTGGCAGTCAAAGAGATCTGTGAAAAGCCAGTTATGGCTCAGATGGCTTTCACTGATGAAGGCCAAACAGCCTACGGAGTCAGCCCTGTCCAGGTGGTTAAAAAACTGGAGGAGTGGGGATCTCATGTAGCGGGCATCAATTGCAGTACCGGACCGGAGGCGGTTTGGGAAGCCATACAAAAAATGGCCAGGGTCAGTCAGATCCCCCTTTCTGCTCAGCCCAATGCAGGCTTTCCTCAATTGGTCCATGGCAGGCTGATCTACCTGGCCTCTCCAGAATATTTTGCCGAGTATGCCAAACGTTTCATTCAATCCGGTGTACGGGTGGTGGGTGGATGCTGCGGCACCACACCCGTCCATATAGAGGCCATCAAAGATGCGGTCAAAGCTCTAAAGCCGCAGAGGCGATTCCTGGAAGTAAAAGCGTCCCAGGTGAAGAAGAAAGCTCTGAGACTTCAAAAGACAGAGGAAAAATCTGAACTGGCCAGAAAGCTCTGCCAAAAATTTGTTACCAGTATTGAGCTGAGTCCGCCTCGCGGTCCTGATTTTTCTAAGGTTATCCAAGCGGCAAAGCGAATCAAGGCTGCGGGGGTGGATGCGGTTAACATTCCTGATGGACCACGCGCTTCAGCCCGGATGAGTCCTTCTGCCCTGGCATCCATCCTGGAGTCAAAGGTGTGGATAGAGACTATACTCCATTATACCTGCCGCGATCGAAACATCTTGGGTATGCAGTCGGATCTGCTGGGAATTCATGCTCTGGGACTGCGCAACCTGTTGATTATCACCGGTGATCCCCCTAAATTGGGCGACTATCCCACGGCCACCGCGGTTTTCGATGTCGACTCTATCGGTTTGGTGCATATGGTCAACAATCTGAACACGGGCCACGATTTGGCAGGCAATCCCATCGGCGCCGCCACCTCCTTCCATATCGGCGTGGGGGCCAATCCAGGAGCCATCAGCTCACAGGAGGAAATCTCTCGCCTGAAGCAGAAAATCGAAGGCGGAGCGGAATATATCCTGACTCAGCCGGTTTTTGAGATCAGCCTTTTGGAAAGATTTCTTGACAAAATAAAGGGATACAAAATTCCAGTTCTGGCGGGCATACTGCCTTTGGCCAGCTATGGAAACGCTGAATTCCTGAACAACGAAGTGCCGGGAATGTCCATCCCAAAAAATGTCCTTGCCCGTATGCATCAAACATGTTCAGGAGAAGATGCAAGAAAAATCGGAATCGAGATCGCCCAGGATGTGTTGTTGAACATAAAAAATATGGTCCAGGGAGTTTATCTCATGCCTCCTTTTGGAAAATACCAGGCAGCCTTGGCAGTGATTCAGGTATTGTGATCCGGGGACAAAATCATTTCCTTTTATGCTATGCCCCAAAGTGCCTGTTCATACGGATAAAAAGATAATGAATTTTTTCAGGCGGTTATGAATAAAAAATGGGCGGGGCTCAAACTCCTAAATTCCTATCTGGCCGCGAATCTTCTTTCAGGGGATGATCCAGCTGCAGCCGGATGGATAGAATATTATCGGGCCCAATCGGAATCGAGGTGGCCCAGGATGTCTTACCCAAAGGGCGATATTCTTTGATGGCTGACTATAGTTTTTTAACTTCTTCCTTTTTGGTTTTTTTCCTTGGTGTATTCTTTTTTTTGAGTGCACTTTTCTTTTATCTTGGCTGCCATCTCCTGCATCTTCTTTACCGCATCAGCATTTTCTGAAGTAACCTTCAGCATCACTCCATTCTCTATGTTCTCAACATTGACTTCCACATCCTTGAAGCTCATTAAGCTCATCACGGCACAGCATTCTTCATGTTCATATTTCATGTGCTTTTTCATATGAGCATGCATCATCTCTTTGGTCATCATCTTCTTCTCTAATTTCATACCGCATTGGGGGCACTCACCGGGCTTATCGGATATAACTTCAGGGTGCATAGGACAGGTGTACACTTCTTTAGCTTCAGCTTTCTTCTGTGTGTATTTTTCTGGATTCTTAACAAACGCGTCCTTACACTTTTCACTGCAAAAGTAGTACGTTTTTCCCTGGTACTGGTAAGAGGCCTTGGCTTCTGATTTCTTGATCTCTTTACCGCTGACCGCACAAGTGACTGTTTCCTCGGTCTTCTGTTGGGCCGTTCCTGTCAAAACAAACACCAAACAAAAGACCAAACCCAAAGCTAAAACTTTTGGATATTTAGTCATGTCAACCTCCATAAATATGGATTATATATCTCTAGCAATTATATAGATTCTACATGATTTGTCAATAAACAGCTTCTCAAGGTGCTTACCAAACTAAGCCATTTTGGAGACATTTCTTTTCTGATATCACCGTACTTAAATACAGGCTTCTGCCACGGAACTGGAATGCTTACAGGAGATATATTTGATATGTAATCCCGAAATCATTTGGTGTTCTCATCTATTCCCTTTCCAGATCACCCTGTTCCCTTTTTTTCATCCTTCTCTGGGTGAACCAGGTAAAAACAACCGGAACCAGGATCAAATTCAGCACAGTGGCCGTGATCATCCCCCCAACGGTAGGGGTAGCGATAGGCTTCATGATTTCAGACCCAGCGCCAGTGCTGACCATAAGGGGAATAAGAGCCAGGATGGTGGTGGCAGTGGTCATGATGATGGGTCTGACCCTGAGAACAGCCGCCTGAACCACGTTATTCACCACATCTGTGCTTCTCCGCGAATACTCCACCAGAAAATCCATCATCACCACTCCATCTTCTACAGCCACTCCAAAAAGAGCGATATATCCCACCCACACCGCGGTGCTGAACTTAAAGCCCAGCATATACTGGAGCCAGATCCCCCCCACGAAGGCAAAGGGAAGAGAGAAGATCAGGATCAGGGCTGCCGAAAACCTCTTGAACTTGATGTAAAGCAGTAGAAAGATGACAAAGATACATATGGGGATAACCAGCATCAGTCTTTTTCGGGCCTGCATCTCATACTCATACTGGCCGCTCCAGGAAATGAAATAGCCTGAAGGAAGATCCAGCCTCTCCCGGACGATTTTTTGAGCTTTTCTCACAAAATTCACCACTCCCACCTCATCTGTGTTGACATCCACAAAAACCCTCACGTAGGGAAGGGTGTTTTCCCCTGAAATCTTGGCCGGACCAGGGATCTTCCTGATTGCGGCTACCTGGCTGAGCGGAATTTGAGCCCCTGAAGGAGTGGGAACAAAAATTCTCTCCAGGGCCTCGACATTGTCCCTCAGTTCCCTCATGTAGCGAACCCTTACCGGATACCGCTCTCTTCCCTCCACGGTGGTGGTGATGTTCATCCCGCCGATGGCGGTCATGATCAGATGCTGAATATCGCCCACTTTCACTCCGTACCGTGCAGCTTCTTGTCTGTCAATATCTATTTCTATATAAGGTTTGTTCCCGATTCTCTCCGCATAGGGATTCCTTGCCCCTGGTATTTCTCTGAGGATATTTTCTATTCTTATCCCTATCTCCTCGATTTTCCTGAGATCCTCACCGAATACTTTGACTCCGATAGGAGTCTGGATGCCGGTGGCCAGCATATCGATACGGTTGCGGATGGGCTGGGTCCAGATGTTGCTCACTCCTGGGATTTTGAGGGCGTTATCCATCTCTGTGATCAACTGCTGTCTGGTCATTCCCTCACGCCAGTCCTTTTTGGGTTTCAACCTCACTATGGTTTCTATCATTCCCACCGGAGCTGGATCAGTGGGGGTTTCAGCTCTTCCCAGCTTACCCACCACCTGTTCCACTTCAGGGAAAGATTTAAGGATCCTGTCCTGTTTTTCCATCACTTCCTGAACCTGGGTGAGGGAGGCTCCAGGGAGAAGTACAGGCATGAACAGCAAATCTCCCTCGTTCAAGGGAGGCATAAACTCACTTTTGATCTGAGAAAGAGGGAAAAAGCTTACTCCTAAAATTAGGACGGCCGCCAACAGAACGACGATTTTGTGCCTTAAAGAAAAACGAAGCACTGGCTGGTAGAGGCGGATTAAGAGACGGCTCAGGATGTTTTTTTCTGGGGGGCGGAGTTGTCCTTTCAACAAAAGAGCACTGAGGACTGGGACCAATGTTATAGCCAAAACAGCAGATCCGAACATGGCAAAAGTTTTGGTGAAGGCCAGAGGAGAGAAAAGCTTCCCCGATTGGCCTCTTAAAGAAAACACCGGAATAAAAGCCACCACGATGATCAGAATGGCAAAAAAGATGGCCGGACCCACTTCTTTTGCTGCCATGATCAGGGTGCTCAGCCTCCTGTGGGGAGAGGAAGCCAGATGCCGGGATATGTTTTCAGTCATCACTATCCCTGCATCCACCATCACCCCGATGGAAATGGCAATTCCACCCAAAGACATGATATTGGAGGGAATTTTAAGATAGTACATGATGATGAAGGCCATCAAAACACCTACCGGAAGCACAATAGAGACAATCAGGCTGCTGCGGAAATGGGCCAAGAAAAGGAAAATGATGATCACCGCCACCACCATTTCTTCCAGCAGAGTTTTTTTCAGATTATCTGTGGCCCGGGTGATGAGCTCGGTGCGGTCATAGAAGGGCACGATCTGAATACCGGGAGCAAGGCCGGGAGTGATCTCTTCTATTTTCTGTTTGACCGCCTTGATCACTTCCAGCGGATTCTCTCCGTATCTCATCAATACCACTCCGCCGGTCACTTCTGCTCCCTCCTTATCCAGGGCTCCTCTCCTGAAATCAGGGCCGATGGTCACCTCTCCCACGTTCTTGACATAAACCGGAACGCCCTGATGAGAGCCGATCACAATATTTTCTATATCCTCCACAGTCTGGATAAAGCCCACTCCCCGGACGATGAATTCTGTCCCCCCTTCCTCGATGACCTTGGCTCCCACATCGATATTGGAGTCTCTTACCGCGTTGAACATGGCGTGCAGACTGACCTGGTGGGCCAAAAGTTCATGAGGGTCCACATCGATCTGATACTGTTTGACAAATCCTCCTACTCCGGCCACCTCAGAGACACCTTCGGCTGAGTTGAGCTGATAGCGGACGTACCAGTCTTGGATGGAACGAAGCTCCCCTAGATTGAAGCTAGAGCGCAGGAGGGGCTTTCCATCCTGGGGGCATTGGCCCGGATCTCTGTAACGCTTCTGCGGATGGTCAGCACAGTAGTAACCGTTTTCTACCGTATACCAGAATATCTGCCCCAGAGCTGTAGCATCGGGTCCCAGTTGAGGCACCACTTCCTGGGGCAAGTCCTTCTGAGCCAGGTTCAGTCTCTCTAAAATCCTGGTTCTGGCCCAGTAGAAATCCACTCCTTCCTCAAAAATCACATTCACCATCCCGAAAGAAAACATGGAATTGGAACGGATCACCTTGGTCCCCGGAATCCCCATGAGATTGATGGTGAGAGGGTAGATCACCTGGTCTTCGATATCCTTTGGACTTCTTCCCGGCCAATCCACAAACACGATCTGCTGGTTTTCTCCAATATCAGGGATGGCATCAATGGGTGTTCTGTTGAGAGCCCAGTATCCCCAGCCGATGAGAAGAATAAAGAAAGCCAGTACCAGGAATTTATTCCTTAATGAATATTCGATTATTTTGTCGATCATCTCTATCTCCTAACTTTCCAGCAAAACTGCTCTCAACATCCTTTGATCTGCCTTTAATGGATATGCTCGGAAGGCGGCTTTTTTTCCTCTCCCTTTCTCTCCAACGCTCCGCCGTAAACGGCCTCGGCCTGACCGGTGAGTTGACTCTGGGAATCGATCAGGAAATTCGCCTGGGTGACCACCTTCATTCCTTCAGTCAGGCCAGCTTTGACCGCATAGAATTCCTTTTTTATCCCGTTGACATAATCGACAGCTTCTGGTCCCAGTTCCACCTGTCGGGCTGTATAGGCACCGGCTTCTCTCTCCACGTAGACCAGCTTTCTTCTCCCTGTATCCAGGACCGCACTTTTGGGAACAGCCAGCGGGGCTGGATGAATATGAGAACTTATGTGGACGTTGACATACATACCTGGTTTCAGCTTCAATTGTGGATTGGGCACATTCACTCTGACTTTGACCGACCGAGTCTGGGGCTCTAAATACGGATTGATAAAAGAAATGGTCCCCTCGAACTTTTCCCCTGGATAGGCAGAGGAGACGATTTCCACTTTCTGTCCCTCCTTGACCCAGCTCATCTCGTACTCATAGATATCCGCCAAGACCCAAAGATTGGAGAGATCGGCTATCCGGTACAGGTTCTCCCCTTCCTTCACATACTGTCCCTCCACCACATTCTTGTGGATGACTGTTCCTCCGATTGGGGCGTAGATAGTCATATGAGTGTTGGCCTTTCTTCTTTTCTCCAGTTCCTCAAGCTGCTTCTCATTTATACCCCAAAGCAGCAGACGTTGGCGGGAAGCCTCCACCAATGACTCTGCTCCCCTGATTGTCTCTTCATGGGGAGTCCCTTTGACCCTATCCAGAGTCTCCAGGGCAAGAAGATACTCCTGCTGGGTAGTCACCAGCTCCGGGCTGTAAATCCAAACCAAAGGATCTCTTCTTCTGACCCTGACTCCGGTGAAATCAACAAAAAGCTTATCCACCCGCCCGGGAACCCAGGCCGCCACATAGGCGATTTTCCGTTCATCATATTCCATCTGTCCCACAGTGTGGATCTCCTTAAAAAGATGACGGGGCTGGATTTCTTCTGTTTCTATGCTGGCCAGAGCCCGGGCTCTTGGTGTTAATCTGACCAGAGGCTCAATTTTTTCCTCTGCCTTGTGCTTTTCGGCTCCCATTTCTGTCTGCTCAGGCTCTTCTTTGTACACAGGAACCAGATCCATGTTGCAGATGGGACAACTGGTGTCTCCCTTCTGGTAATCCTGGGGGCTTACTCTCACCGAAGGGTGCATGCCGCAGGTGTAGTAGAGGATTTCCCTTTCCCGTGATTCTTCCTGAGTGAGAATTTGTTTTTGATTTGGAACCTTATCACTTTTTTGAAAGGGCATCCAGATAAGAATAACGGCCGCCAAAAGGAGACCCATTCCTATAAGGAAATATCTTGTGTACTTTTTCATTTCTTTATCCTCCTTTATTCCATGTGCTCGATTTTTTCTCCCACAGATCTCTCCAGACGGGCCAGACTTTTGCCGTAATCAGAGACCGTTTTGTAGTATCCGGTTTTTATCAAAAGGACCATTCGCTCACTGTCCAGCAGATTGAGAAAATCAACTTTTCCCGCCAAATAGCCTACCTCTGAAGCCTTAAAGGACTGCTCGGCCTGGGGCAAAAGACTGTATTGATAAAGGTCAATCTGTTCTGCGGCTGTTTTCACCTCATGATACAATTCATTAACCTCAGATAGAGTCATATTCTTGACCTGATTGTATTTTTCCCGGCTGGCTTCCAACTTCAACTCAGCCTCTGCCTGGGAAGCCTGTAGCTTTTTGCGCCACAGTGGAATGTTTATGCCCACAGAACCCATCCAGGCATTTCGGCCGTCTTCCGCCATACTGGTGGTCCCGCCGCCTATGTCGATATAATCCACCATAAAAGTAAAATCGGGATAATAATTCTTTTTGGCCAACTTCAGGCTTTCCTCACTCTGGGCGATCAAATGCCGGACTTCCTTCAATTCCGGCTTTTTCTCCTCAGCAATTTGGTAGAGCCTGTCGATTTTTATCTTAAATTCCGGAAGCTGCGGTTCCCTGACCTTTCCGACCAAAGAGTGCGGAGGCCGGTCCAAAAGAGAATTGAGCGAAGCGGCCACGGCTCTTCTTCCCTGATTGAGATTTAAAATCTTGTCTTTGACCTTTGATATTTCCAGCTGGGCTTTCAACACATCCTGTTGATTGGCCGTGCCGGTTTCGTACTTTTTCTGAGCGATGTGGGATAAACGCTCCAGAACTTCTTTTTCCTGCTGGCTGATGGCCAGAACCTTATCAAACCAATACAGAGAAAAGTAAAACTCTTTCGCCTTAAGGATCACTTCATCCTTTACCCTGTTGTATCTTTCCTGGAGCATAGAGGCTCCCTGCTGGGCAATTTTTCCTCTGAGGGAAAGCTTTCCGAAGAAAGGGATCTTCTGTGAGAGAGAAATTTTATTCCTCTGGGGCCCGAGCCTGGTCTCCACGCTCTGTCCAAAGTGAGAATAGCCTAACATCGGATCAGGAAGAGACTCGGCTTGAGGTATTTTTTCCAGAGCAGCCTGCCATTCCTGATAAGCCGCCCTTATTCTTGGATTCCGTTCCACGGCTTGTTCCACAATCTCTGGCAGAGTGACCTTTTGGAGAGGATCTTCCTGGCAGAAAGCCAATAAAGCTCCCCACAAAATTAAGACCGTAGCTGATAACAGCTTTCCTTTTTTCATTTCTTTTCCTTTCTGTTTAAGTGTGGCTGGTTCATTTCATTTCTGGGAACTGCAAGCATTTCCATTTCTGCCTTTATTCCTATTTTTTTTATATTATCTATAGTTACTATAGTATATTCAAATAAAAATTTTTATCCCTGCCATCACATAAACGCTCGCTGTTTTGATTCTTTCCACCTCCATTCCTTCTTCTTTGGGGAATTTTTACTTTATGCGATCTTTTCATCAGCCTTTCTGATGCATTCTGCCTGTTCAGCGCACAATCAATTTCCCTCTCAACATCCCCATCCCGCAGGTAAACTCATATTCTCCCTCCTCCTCTGGAGTAAACTCAATGGATGTGGTCCTGTAGGCAGGCAGCGGCTTTCTGATGTTGAAGTGGCCAAAGACAACGGTGTCTGAACAATCGGCTGTTTCATCCCGGTAGAAATTCAGCCTCACCGGGATTCCCTTCTTGACCACGATCACATCAGGATCATAACCTCCTTTGACTTTTATCTCTGCCTCCTGGATTCTGCTTTCTTCTGCTGAGACGGTGAAGGCTTTTTTTCTGGAGAAGAGAAAATACCAATTGACAAAAAAAATAAGCCCAAGGCCTATGATGGTCACCATCAACTTTGCCCACATCGATCTTTCTCCTTTATGCCAGTTTAGCCCTTCTTAATCTCAGCGAATTGGAAACCACAGACACAGAACTGAAGGCCATGGCCGCAGAGGCGAAGATGGGGTTGAGAAGTATTCCCAGGAAAGGATAGAGGATACCAGCGGCGATGGGTATCCCGGCAGTGTTATAGAAGAAAGCCCAGAAGAGATTCTGCTTGATGGTCTTTATGGTCTTCTTGCTGAGCTCGATGGCCGCAACCACTCCTCTCAGGTCATCCTTTATCAGAGTGATGTCGGATGCTTCCACAGCCACATCGGTTCCTGAACCGATGGCAATTCCTATATCAGATTGAGCCAGAGCAGGAGCATCATTTATGCCGTCACCCACCATGGCCACCCTCTTCCCTTGCGATTGAAGGCTTTTTATTTCATGGACTTTGTCTTGAGGAAGGACCTCTGAAAGAACTCTGTCAATTCCTGCCTTGCGGGCGATGGCGGAAGCTGTATGCTTATTATCTCCGGTCAGCATGATGACCTCTACTCCTAATTTTTTTAACCTCTCCACTGCCTGGACAGAATACTCTTTTAAGGTATCAGCCACAGCCATCAAGCCCACAGCCTGGTTCTCAATAGAGATATAAATGGGCGTCTTTCCCTCGGCGGAAAACCTGGCTGCTTTGTCCTCCAAATCCTTGATGTCTATCCCCCGGTCTTCCATCAGCTTTTTATTGCCGATGAGGACATCCTTTCCGTCAACCCGGGCCTCGATTCCCTGCCCCTCCACAGCTTTGAAATGTTGAGCTTCTTGAAGTTCGACCTTCTTTTCTTCAGCTCTTTTGATGATGGCTTCTCCTAAGGGATGTTCTGATCCTTTCTCAGAACTGGCTGCATATTTCAGAATTTCTGCTTCAGTGTAGGTGTTGACAGACACAATATCCGTCACCTCCGGCTCACCTTTGGTTAAAGTGCCGGTCTTATCAAAAACCATGGTATCAATCCGGTGGGCTGTTTCTAAGCTTTCTCCTCCTTTGATCAGGATGCCGTTTTCAGCACCCTTCCCTGTTCCTACCATGACCGCCGTGGGAGTGGCCAGTCCTAAGGCACAGGGACAGGCAATGATCATCACCGCTACAAAATTCAGAAGAGCAAAAGTGAGGGCGGGATAGGGGCCAAAATTGAACCAGATGACAAAAGTCAGAATGGCAATGGAGATCACTATAGGAACAAAATACCCGGCGATGACATCCGCCAGCCGCTGGATGGGAGCTTTTGAGCCTTGGGCCTCCTGGACCATTTTTATGATCTGGGAAAGAGCGGTGTCTTTTCCCACCTTGGTGGCTCGGAAGCGGAAACTTCCGGTTTTATTTATGGTCGCCCCCATCACTTCATGCCCTTCTCTCTTTGTTACCGGGATGCTTTCCCCGGTGATCATGGACTCATCCACCGCGGATTTCCCCTTGGTCACCATCCCGTCTACAGGAATTTTCTCTCCGGGTCGGACCACGATTTCATCATTGACCACCACTTCTTCCACCGGAATATCCCGCTCTTTTCCGTCTCTTATAACCCGGGCTGTTTTGGGACGAAGGCCGATCAACTTCTTTATAGCCTCTGAAGTTTGACCTTTGGCTCTGGCTTCCAGAAGCCTGCCGAAGAGAATCAGGACAATAATGATGGCCGCAGTATCGAAATAAACCTCAGGCTCTACTCCTATTTTTTCAAAAAAACCAGGAAAGACCGTTGCCGCCGCGCTGTAAACATAGGCTGCCGATGTTCCCACAGCAATCAGGGTGTTCATATCCGCATTCCGATGCTGGAAAGCCCCCCACGCTCCCTTGTAAAACTGCCATCCGATCCAGAATTGAACCGGCGTAGCCACAGCCCAGAGAACAAAGAAATTATTCAAAAAATCCGGAATCCACGGGAACCAATGGGGAGAACTCCCTGAAAATATGACCGCTGCCAAGAACACTCCGATGAAAAACTTTCTTTTCAGCCGTTTATATTCTCGTTCGCGGACAATACTCTCCACATCCTCCCATTCCTCTTCTGGAGGAATTTCCAGGACTTTGTACCCGGTTTGCTGAATGGTTTTCTTTATTTCCGCAAGGCTGGTCTCGGAGGGTATGTATTCCACTTTAGCCTTCTCGGTGGCTAAATTCACCGCTGCTTTGGTGACTCCTCTCATCTGAAGAAGGGCTTTCTCGATATTCTGGACGCAAGAAGCACACTGCATACCCTGAATGGGGATCTCTGTGGAGGCAGTGCCCACATCATAGCCGCTTTTTCTGACTGAGGAGATAAAGTCCTTTGGCCTGACCAGTGGAGGCTGATAGAATACAGTGGCCTTGGAGGTGGCGAAATTGACCGAAGCTTTTTTCACCCCCTTCAGCTCTGTCAGACTCCGCTGGATAGTGCTGGCGCAGCTGGCACAGCTCATTCCCACAATGGGGAGGTCGATTTTCTCAGCCTGGGCTGTGGTCTCCTTTTCAGGCTGTTGCTTTTTCTCCTCAGCTGATGAATCCCCTTCATCATCCTCCTCTTCATCCCCCTCCTCAGACTTGATATAAAGTTCTGGATTCTCATCAAATTTCTTCTTGCACACAGGGGAGCAAAAATAATATTTCTTTCCTTTGTAAGTGGATGTCCCGGCCGCCTGGTCCTCTTTGACTTCCATCCCACAAACTGAATCTTTTGCCATTTTTTCCTCCTTTAAAAAACAAATGCTTAAACACGGGCAATCACACCCTGCAATTTCTGCTGGATTTGCTTGGCTATTTCCAGCAGATCCGGATTATCTACAGCTTTCATGGAGGCCACTGGATCAACGGCTGCAATCTCTATTTCTCCCTCCGAGATTTCCTGGACAATCACATTGCAGGGAAGCATGGTCCCGATTTTGTCCATTTTTCCACCTTTCGTTTAATCTTTTCTGAATTTCTTCAGGACCTCAATGACCTCATCGATTTTTTCAGCTCGATCGGCCTTGCTTCCTTTGGCGAAAGACTGGTGGACACATCCTTTCAAATGTCTTTCTAAAATACTTTCCTCCACACTCCTTATGGCCCCCAACACTGAGGAAATCTGGGTTAAAATGTCTATACAGTACCTTTTCTGTTCAATCATCTTTTGGATCCCTCTGATCTGGCCTTCTATTCTTTTGAGCCGCACGATTTCCTCAAAATGGGTGGTTGGTTCAGCTCTATTCATGGACACCTCCTTGCTGCATTTATAAAGAAATTGTAATATAGCATACCCCCCTAAGGTATGTCAAGGGCAGATTGGTTATTGATTCTTCAATTTCATAATGCTGGGAGTTTTCCTTCCCGGAGAAATCTAAAATCGAGAAAAACAAATTTTTTTCTCTGCTAATTTTAAATCCCCTTTTCCGAATATTTTGAGCTGTTTTTTTGTTGTATTTTTGTCTTGTTGTCAATGCGGAGCACCTGCTATCATTGATCATTATATGGGTACTGATATGGATACAGGGATCTAAACAGGAAATAAAGTCAGACCATGATAATTTAAATCTTTCAAGAGGAGTTAGAAGAATATGGACAAAATAAATCACAATCATCACCCAGGATCAGAAAAGAAAGCCTTTGATGAGCACAGAATGCCTGAACATCAGAAAAAGCACCAACAGAAACACAAACATGATCATAAAGATCATCATGCCCATATGGTCATAGACTTCAGGCGCCGGTTCTGGGTGTCTCTAGCCGCCACCATACCTGTTCTCATCCTCTCCCCGATGATTCAGAGGTTTTTGGGACTTGAGGAAGCCCTCCGCTTTCCAGGGGATGTGTATCTTCTTTTCGGGCTGGCGTCTATGGTGTACTTTTACGGTGGCTTTCCTTTTCTCAAGGGAATTTATGAGGAGTTGAAGAAAAATCAGCCCGGGATGATGACCCTCATCGCCACAGCCATCACCACCGGGTATGCTTACAGCGGGGCTGTTGTGTTCGGTGTAAGCGGGAAAGTATTCTTTTGGGAACTTGTCACCCTGATCGATGTCATGCTGCTGGGACATTGGATAGAGATGAAATCCGTAATGGGAGCATCCCGTGCTCTTGAAGAACTGGCCAAACTCATGCCTTCCCAGGCACACAAGATCATGCCGGACGAAAGCATTCAGGATATACCCGTCGAAGAGCTTGAAGTGGGCGATAAATTCTTGGTCAAGCCCGGCGAAAAGATTCCTGCAGACGGTGAGATGGTTGATGGTGAAACCTCGGTGAATGAGGCCATGATCACTGGCGAATCAAGGCCTGTTTCCAAAGAGGTGGGAGCAAAGGTGATCGGAGGTTCCATAAACGGAGAGGGCTCTGTTAAGGTTGAGGTGGCAAAAACAGGGAAAGATTCCTATCTGTCACAGGTGATGGAGCTGGTCAGACAGGCACAGGAAAGCAAATCCAGGACCCAGGATCTAGCAAACCGAGCGGCCCTCTGGCTCACTGTCGTAGCTCTGGGAAGTGGCACTGTAACTCTCGGAGCATGGCTGGTGATCATGAGGAGCGAATTCTATTTTGCCTTGGAAAGAACGGTTACAGTGATGGTGATTGCCTGCCCTCATGCCCTCGGACTGGCTGTCCCCTTGGTGGTAGCCGTATCTACAGCCGTCTCTGCCGCCAATGGACTGTTGATAAGAAACAGAGCTTCTTTTGAAAGGGGAAGGAACATCAAGGCGATCATCTTCGATAAGACCGGAACACTCACCCAAGGAAAGTTTGGCGTCACCGATGTGGTTACCTTTAGGGATCAGTTTTCAGAAAAAGAGCTGCTTAAATATGCTGCCTCAGTGGAAGCTCGTTCCGAACATCCCATTGCCCGGGGAATCGCCTCCTATTCACAAGAAACGTTTCCGGTTGAGGGATTTGAGGCCATCACTGGCCAGGGCGCTCAAGGAACAGTCAACGGGAAATCTGTAAAAGTGGTGAGTCCGGGCTATCTTCGGGAAAATAACATCAGTGTGGACGATGAACGTATGGAGAAACTCTCATCCCAGGGAAAGACAGTGGTGTATGTTCTTATTGACCGCACTGCGGCAGGAGCTGTAGCCCTGGCTGACATTATCCGGGACGAATCCAAACAGGCTATATCAAAACTCAAGGAGATGGGCATTCAACCCATGATGCTCACTGGCGACAACAAGCAGGTAGCCGCATGGGTTTCAGATGAGATTGGACTTGAAGAGTATTTTGCGGAAGTTATGCCTGAGAAAAAGGCCTCAAAGGTGAAAGAGGTGCAATCCAGAGGACTCATCGTGGCCATGACCGGAGACGGAGTAAACGATGCGCCTGCCCTGGCCCAAGCTGATGTGGGGATTGCCATCGGTGCGGGCACGGACGTGGCGGTGGAGACGGCTGACGTCATCCTTGTTAGAAGCAACCCCCTGGACGCTGTGGCCATCTTGGATCTTGCGCGGGCGACCTACAGGAAGATGATCCAGAATCTAGGATGGGCAACAGGTTATAATGCTTTTGCCATCCCTTTGGCCGCTGGAGTATTCTACACCTTCGGCATCCTTTTAAGCCCGGCCATGGGAGCAGCCCTCATGTCTATCAGCACCGTGATTGTATCCATCAACTCCAAGTTCCTGAAAGTCACCAAATAATCCAGTCTCTTCCCGCAGCAGCAGTGGATATTTAAAAAGGCTCTTTATGCCCCTGTCATGGACGTCAATCAATCTTCAGCAAAAGGCAATATTCCATTCTTTCCGGTTCTGATGCTGATGGCTTCTTCTACTGGAGATACAGCGATCAGTCCATCCCCTTTATATCCTGTCCGGGCATGCTTCAATATTGTCTCTTTGACTCTTTCCACACACTCCTCAGTACAGATAAGCTCTATTTTCACCATGGTGGTATAGGTCGAACCCAATTCGGCAGATATCTCAAGCTGGTCAGGATTTATTTCATCTCCTAAGGATTTAACGTCGATAGCGCTCAGCCTGGGGGCTTTTAACTCCCTTAAGGCACTTATAACCTCATCAACCACCAAAGTTCTCACATAAGCCTTAACCAGCTTCATGACTCATCTCCTCTTCTGGAAAAAGGAGCAAGTAAATCTTTTTTCTTCTGTTCATACTCCTGTTTATCGATTTCTCCACGGGCATATCTCTTCTTCAGTATCTCCAGAGAATCCTGGCCGGGCATCTGTTCCTCCTGCCGGTTTTGTTGAATCAGCCATTTGACCAAAACGAATAAACCGACAATAACGGCAATCCAAAATATCCACATGAATCCTCCCATAAATCCATGACCTCCCCACATCATTTTTGACCTCCTTATACTCAAATTACATTGACATTAACTTTTTTAATATAGCATACCCCCCTACAGTATGTCAATAGCGGAGGGAGACTTCCCTGCCTATTCCCGCAGATCATGAGTAAAAACGGGAAGAGTTCAAACTACCCCATCACTGCGGAGCAAGGGTAAAAAATAAGATGGGCTGGCTGGATAGCCTGTCTGTCCTTCTTCATCCCTCCTCTCTTAAATCTCTTAAACCTTCTCTTCCTTCCATGAAAAGGAAAATTACTATAATTATCCCCACCACAGGATCAGCCTGCCAAAATCCAAACCAATAGTTCATTCCCAGACCTAAAAGGAGAGCCACAGAAAGGAAAGCGCAGGCCAATGTCTCTTTGGAATCAGCTATCATTGCTTTGCTCTTCAGCTGCAGGCCAGTTTTGTATTTTTGCACAGTCAAAACCGGCATGACTATCATGGATAAAACGGCGATGATTATTCCAGGCAAAGACGGCTCAGGGATTTCTCTAAAAATCAATTTTTTCACAGATTGGAAGAGGACATAAAGACCGAGTATGAAAAAAGTGACAGCCACCAGGATCCGGGCTCTGTATTCGATCTTTTCCTCTTCCTGTTTTGATACTTTTTTATGTTGACTCAAGCGCCAGATCAGGACAAGACCAGCTAATGATTCCACAATGCTGTCCAATCCAAAACCAACCAAAGCAATGCTGTGAGCGACCTTCCCGAACAGTATGGAGACGAATGCCTCAACAACGTTATAGGCCACTGTGAAATATTCGAGTCGAAGCCCTCTTCTGTATAAACGATCCATATTTTATTCAGGATTCCTTTTTTTTATCTCTGCGGCCGCATTCAGGTTCTTTGATGAACATCAGAGCACAGCTTATAACTGCCCCGCTGGAAAGCAGTTTTTTTTGGAAAGAAAAACCTGTCTTTCTATTTATATCATATCTATTAAAATGGTCAACTTTATAGGATTTTTTTTGGATAGCTTTTGGCCCTGGCATATAAGATTTTCCCCGCCATTCTGACCACAGAAATTGAAACATTCACACCTCATAATGCTCTCTTTTATTATTTCCTTTTTTGTGTTAGAATTTTTTTGATATCATTCCCGAGGAGTCAAAATGTCTGGGCACTCAAAATGGCACTCCATAAAACATAAAAAAGCCTCCCAGGATGCCAAAAGAGGAAAACTGTTCACCAAAATCATAAAAGAAATCGCTGTGGCTGCCCGCTTGGGCGGAGGTGATTCGGATACCAATCCTCGACTGCGAAAAGCGATTGGCGATGCCAAAGCGGTGAACATGCCCGCCGACAACATCAAGCGAGCTGTCAAGAAGGGGACAGGAGAGCTGGAGGGGACCTCCTATGAAGAGGTGTCCTATGAAGGATATGGCCCTGGAGGAGTGGCCATCTACGTGGAAGCTTTAACCGATAATAAAAACAGGACAGTCTCTGAGTTGAGGCGTGTCTTTTCTAAAAATGGCGGAAATCTCGGGGAGTCGGGATGTGTGGCCTGGATGTTCAGCCGAAAGGGATACATCGTGGTTGAAAAAGCCAAGGCTTCAGAGGACAAGCTTCTGGAGGTGACCCTAGAAGCAGGGGCAGAAGACCTGAAAGAAGATGGAAGCAACTATGAAATTTTCACCAAACCCGAGGATTTTGAACCAGTGGTCAATGCCTTGAAAGAGGACAACATAGAACTGGCTGCATCCAACCTTGGCTATATCCCCCAAAATTACGTGAAACTGGAAGGCAAACAGGCCCATCAGCTTCTGAAGTTGATGGAAGAATTGGAAGATCATGATGATGTTCAGCATGTCTGGGCTAACTTTGATATAGACGAAGAAGAAATAGCCAGATATTCTGCTGAAAAATAATTTTTATGCGGGTTCTCGGAATCGATCCCAGTATCAGGTCCACGGGGTTCGGTATCATCGAATACTCCTCAAAAGACCGCAAGGTGGTGAGCTACGGAGTTATAAAGCCTTCCCCACGGCTGCTTTTCCACCACAAAATAAACGAAATCAAGTCACACCTCGAAAAATTGATTCAGGATCACCAGGCAGAAGAAGTGGCCATCGAAAATCCCTTCTACGCCCAGAACATCAAGACAGCTATCACTCTGGGTCAGGTGAGGGGGGCCACCTTAGTGGCGGTGGCTTTACAAAACTGTTTTCTTTATGAATATTCTCCCCTGGAAATTAAAAAAGCGGTGACTGGCTACGGCCAGGCCGATAAAAATCAGGTCAAAACCATGATCAAATCTCTCCTCAACATCCAGGATAAAAAAATGTCCACCGATGCCTCTGATGCTTTAGCTGCGGCTTTCTGCCATATCAACTCCAAGCTGTTCAAGGATAAGATCGCCCAGTCCAAAACGGGTTAGAGACAAGCCATGATTTCTTATCTTAAAGGCACCCTGCTTCATAAAACTCCCCACCAAATCACCCTGGATGTGGGCGGTGTGGGCTACTGCCCCTGGATTCCTCTTTCCACTTACATCAAACTGGGAGATATCAACCAGGAAGCGGAACTCTTTATCTATACCCATTTGACAGATAACTCTCTTTCCCTGTATGGATTTTCTACAGAAAAGGAAAGGGATATTTTTTTGAAATTGATCGGCATTTCAGGGATTGGGCCTAAACTGGCCTTGAATATCCTCTCGGGCATCGAGGTCTCAGATCTTGAACAGGCCATAAACCGGAGTGATGTGACCCGTCTCTCCCTCGTTCCTGGAATCGGCAAAAAAACGGCCATAAGGATCGCTGTTGAACTCCAGGAAAAACTGGAAAAGAAAGAAAAAGCCCTGGAAACAAAGAGTATCCAGGAGAGGGAAGATCTTATATCTGCTTTGATGAATCTGGGTTTCAAGCGCAGGGAAGTTGAAAAAATCGTGGATGATACCATAAATAGACTCACCGTGGAAGCAGGATTAGAAAAACTTCTCAGAGAAAGTTTGAGCCGATTGGCCAAGCTGTGAAAGGAAAATTTTTTATGCGCCAGCGGATAAAGACCATGGGTGCAGTGGGATAAAAATATGATTTGATCCTGAGTGTGGTCAGTCATAAAAAAAGCCCAGATCGAAAAGACACAAACATCGATGAAAAAAGAAACAAAAATGGAGGCGGTCCTCAGTCCTGTTCGCACCAATGAAGATCTTCTGTTTGAAGACAATCTGCGCCCCCGAAATTTCAACGAATTCGTGGGCCAGGAAACCATCAAAGCCAATCTGAAAATTTTCATCGCTGCCGCCAAAAAAAGGGATGAACAGCTGGATCATGTGATTCTGTACGGCCCTCCTGGACTGGGCAAAACCAGCCTGGCCTATCTGATCGCCAAGGAATTAGGAGTGGGAATCAAACCTACCTCAGGGCCGGTCATCGAGAAGACAGGGGATCTCTCGGCCATCCTCTCCAATCTCCAGCACAAGGAAATTCTTTTTATCGACGAGATTCACCGCCTCCATCCCTCGGTGGAAGAAATTCTGTACTCGGCTATGGAGGATTTTCGTTTGGACATCGTCATCGGACAGGGACCCAGCGCCCGCAGCCATAAGCTGCAGCTGAAAAAATTCACCCTGGTGGGAGCCACCACCCGAGCTGGCCGTTTAACAGCTCCCCTTCGGGGACGGTTTGGAATCATCCACCGCCTGGACTACTATGAGGAAATCGACCTCCAAAAGATCATCAAACGTTCTGCCTCCATTCTGAAGGTGAACATCGACCATGAGGGAGCCAGGCAAATTGCGCACCGTTCCAGAGGCACTCCTCGAGTGGCCAATCGATTGTTGAGAAGAGTCAGAGACTACGCGGATGTGAAGGCCCAAGGGAAGATCACTTCTAAGGAGGCCATCAAAGCTCTGGATATGATGGAGGTGGACTCTCTGGGTTTGGATGAAGTGGATCGAAAAATTCTGATGACCATAATCGAAAACTTTGGAGGAGGGCCGGTGGGCATAAAAACCATCTCAGCGGCTATCGATGAAGAAAAAGAGACCATCGAATCCATCTATGAACCGTTTCTGATGCGCATCGGTTTTTTGGAACGAAGCCTTCGCGGCCGCAAAATCACTCCCCAGGCTTATGAACATCTTGGACTGCGCCCTGGGTCTACCCAGGAAAAACTTTTCAAAGAATAAACCACCAGGGCGGGAGCATCACCGCTTTCGTAATTTTTAAAACATCCAAACAACCATGAAGGTCTGATTCTGATGTTGACCGCAGATTTTGACTATGATCTTCCTCCAGAGCTCATTGCTCAGAGGCCTTTGCCCCGCAGAGACCAATCCAGGATGATGGTTGTACAGCGCAAAACAGCTACCATCATTCACTCCCGCTTTCTGGAGTTTCCTTCCTATCTAAGCCCACACGATGCCCTTGTGGTCAACACGGCCAAAGTCATTCCAGCAAAATTCTGGGGGAAAAAAGAGGACAAGGACATCGAATTCCTTCTGCTTCAAGAACAGGAACCAGGAGTGTGGGAAGTCCTGTGCCGTCCAGCAAAAAAAGTCAAAAAGGGAGAACCCGTCACTTTCACATCTCAACTGGAAGCCCGGGTGGTGGAGGTGAAAAAAGAGGGAAAACGCCTGATCCGCTTTTCTTCTCCTGATGTCCTCTCCCAGCTTGAAAAAATTGGATACGCCCCTCTTCCCCCCTACATCAAACGCCGGAAGAAAGACGAAGATCTCAGGAAATTTGATCTGGAAAGATATCAAACTGTTTTTGCCCAGGAAGGAAAAGCCATCGCTGCCCCCACTGCCGGACTTCATTTCACCCCAAAAATGCTCAATAAGGTCAAAAAAAGGGACGTGGAAATCGTTCCCATCTCCCTTGATGTGGGACTGGCCACATTCCAGCCGGTAAGAGCGCTTCGAGTTGAAAACCATCACCTTCTGGAAGAATCTTACACCGTCTCCAAAGCCGCAGCCCGCACCCTAAATGAGGCCAAGAAGGAATCCCGTAAACTGACAGCCGTGGGCACCACCTCAGTGAGGGCCCTGGAGAGTGCATATCAGAATGGAAAAATCAAGGCCGGACGCAGCTCCACTCAACTTTTCATCTACCCCGGGTATGAGTTCAAAGTGGTGGACAGCCTTTTGACCAATTTCCACCTGCCCAAATCCACTCTTCTGATGCTGGTGTCTTCCTTTGCTGGCATGGACCTGGTGAAAAAAGCCTATGCAGAAGCCGTAAGAGAAAAATACAGATTTTACAGCTACGGCGACTGCATGCTGATTATTTGACAAAACAATACCTTTATCATATAAACTGTCCATGACATCTTCAAAACCGGAGACAACAGTCCGCCTCCAATGGTAAAACTCAAAGAGATCCCATGATGGCAGAGAAAAAACCAAAAAAAGATGAGACCACAGAGGAAAAACTGGAGAGTATCCTCCATCCCAGCACAAAAGCCAAATCATTCAAGATCACCATAGCATTTGGGCACAATTTTTCGCCTGACTACAAAAAGGCTGTGCAAATGGTCCAAAAAAATCCTACCTATAAAAAAGAGGGAACCGGCGAATGGATCCGCCACTCAGCCACCTACACCCCGGAACAAGTAGATGATCTTTTCCACCTTTATGACCTGGTCCACAACTGGGAAAAGACCGAAGTCCTGGTGAATCACAAGCGGATCCCTTACGCCCGGCAGCTCTGGCTTCCCTTGATGTGGTTCTACCGCATCAAGTAAAAACACCCATCCCTTCTTTTTTTGCTGATTTGACATTCATTTTTCCCTGAGATATAAATCCTGGATATGCACGCAAACGATGATCGAACAGAGGGGCTCGAAAAAAAAGAGATTTATTTTGAAGCTATTCTATTCCGTGGCTCTCTGCAGTGGATTCTAGAGAAAAGGAGGCAAAAATGATATCCGGAGCTTTTACTTTACTGATAACTCCGTTTGATAAAAAAATGAATCTGGATGAGGAAGGATTGAGAGTCCTGGTGCGCCGACAGATTAAAAGTGGAATTCATGGCCTGGCTCCTCTGGGAGTAACAGGAGAAAGTCCACTGCTGAATGATCAAGAGATCAAAAAGGTGGTGGAGATTGTGGTGGAGGAGGCGGCAGGCAAGTGCAAGGTGGCTCCTGACACCTGCTCCAATAACCTGGACCAGACCATAACCAGAGTGAAGCTGTTTGAGGAGATGGGATGTGATTATGCGGTGGTCTTTGCTCCTTTTCTGGTCAAACCCACCCCTGCCGGGATCATCGATTTTTATGAACGGGTTGCCGGAAGCTCTAACATTCCCGTTATCATCCATAATGCTCCTGCCAGAGTTGGAATCAACATTGATCCTCAAACCTATGCCCGCCTGGCCAAAATCGACAATATCAAAGGCACCAAAGACGGAAACAAACAAATGGATCACCTGGCCAAGATTCTTTACCTGACCAAAGAAAGTTCTTTCAGTGTGTTCACCGGGAAAGACACCACCGCTTATCCGCTGCTTTCCTTTGGGGGAAGCGGTGTGTTCACTGTTTCCGGAAACATCGTTCCTGAGGTTATGAGAGATCTGGTCAACCACTGTCTTCAAGGCGATCTCCACCAGGCTCAGAAGATTCACTACCTTTACTACGACCTTTTCGAGGCTCTAAGATTTGAAACCAATCCCATGGCTGTGAAGGAGGCCTTGAGTTTCATGGGGCTGCCCGGCGGAGGAGTGAGACCACCACTCACCCGGTTAAGCCTGAAAAACAGGGAACCTCTGAAGAAAATAATGGAAGAGAGGAGTTTGATTTGAAGGAAATCATCATCAGAGCTCCCGCCACCATAGCTAATTTCGGGCCAGGATTTGACATATTCGCTTTGGCTTTAAAGGAACCTCACGATGTGTTAAAACTGAGACTGAATAACACAAATTCCATAAACATCCGTATCACAGGAAGACCAGAGCCTCTCCCTACTGAGGCAGAAAAAAACACGGCAGGCCTGGCCGCCATTCACTTTTTCAAGAAAGTCCGGCTAGCGGCAGGAGTGGATGTGGAGATAAGGAAAAAAATCATATCTGGGGCGGGGCTGGGCACTTCAGGAGCCTCGGCTGCGGCCTGTGTCTACGGATTGAACAAGCTCCTAAAATCCCATCTAAATCCCGAGGAAATGATCGATATAGCCAGAAAAGGGGAAAAGGTCACAGGAAAAGCCGCCCATGCCGATAATGTGGCCGGCTGCCTGCTGGGGGGGTTTGTCCTGATTAAAAATTACTCTCCTCTTGATGTGGTTAAGATGAAAGTTCCCTCTATTCCCATAGTGGTGTGTGCGATCAAAAAATCTCAGCAGACCACCAGGGGACTGATCCCTTCCCGTCTCAGCCTGGCCAAAACCACAGAACAGATGTCTTACTGCTCTTCCTTGATTCATGCCCTTTTAGCCGGAGACTTGAAAAGCATCGGGGAAGCGGTGAACAGAGACTGCATCTCAGAACCGGTAAGATCAAGTTTCATATCTGGATATGATGATATCAAAAACAAGGTGTTGGAGGCAGGGGCTTACGGTTTTAATGTGAGCGGCGGAGGTTCTTCCTTGTTCGCTATCTGTGAGAAGAATAAAACCAGCCGGGTTGCGCAGTTGATGAAAACTTTCTGTAATCAGAGAAGGATCGGAAGCGAGATCATCATAACCCAATCCAGCAATAAAGGGGTGGCCCAGATCAATGAATTATAAACAAATTGCCAACCTCATAGGAAAAAGCAGGAAGACCACTCCCTGTAAAGTGTTTATACAAGGGGAGGTGGAAAAAGAGAGTTTTGAAGGGCAAAAGTTTCAGGTCTTCGGAGGGGGAGGATTCTGGGTCTTGATTGGCGATTATCCGTTGATAGAGACATGGATGGAAGACAACAAAGACAAGATCCAGGAGCGCCACATAGAAATCACAGCCCGTCGTTCAGCTCTTCCTCTCCTGGATCTCAGGAAGGTGGAGGCCAGAATCGAGCCCGGGGCCATCATAAGAGAGGGCGCTCATATAGGAAAGGACTGCATCATAATGATGGGAGCAGTGATCAATATCGGGGCTGAAGTGGGAGCAGGAACAATGATTGATATGAATGCGGTTATCGGGGCCAGGGCTTTTATAGGGAAGAACTGCCATATCGGAGCAGGGGCGGTGATCGCCGGAGTGCTGGAACCTCCCAGTAAAAAACCTGTGATCATCGAAGACAATGTCCTGGTGGGGGCTAACGCGGTTGTGCTGGAAGGAGTGAATATAGGTAAAGGAAGCGTTGTGGCCGCCGGGGCAGTGGCTTTGAATGATGTGCCTCCACGCCTGATCGTAGCCGGAGTTCCTGCCAAGGAGATGGGCAGAGTCGATGATATTTCACAGAAGGACAAAATCTCTATAGTCAAAATCCTGCGAAGGCATCAATAAACCATTGAAATGCCTGATTGCTGAGACAGCATAAGAAAAGAAAATCCCAGGGGTAAATCATATGGTCTAGCAGAGTGTTTTGAGTCAACGTTGAATATATGAACGAAAAAAAATATAACTTGAAAAATTCTCTGTAAGGGCCTTACTTTTCGCCATGAAACATTTTCTGAGCCAACGCATGCAGGGAATCGAGAAAACCCTGATACGTCAGATCCATGACCGGGCTGACTCTTCCTGCATCAATCTTGGTCTGGGCGAACCAGCCTTCCCTCCACCTCCATCACTTATGGATAGGCTCAAAGAAAACATAGGCCACTGGAAATGGGGCTACAGTCCCAACGCCGGACTGGAAGAGCTGAGAAGTCTGGTTGCCGAAAAAAGCGGACTCCCCTTCACAGCGGACCAGGTGTGCATTACGGTGGGTGCAGAGGAAGCTCTTTTTTCCATACTCATGGTTTCTTTAAATCCAGGAGATGAGGTTCTCATCCCTGATCCAGGATTTCCAGCCTATGAATCGATGGTCAAAATCGCCGGCGGCCAGCCCAAACACTACTCCCTTCACAGAGAAAACGATTTCTCCTTAAAATCTGAGGATATTCAGGAAAGGATTACGGAAAAAACAAAAATCATCATCTTGAACAGCCCCCATAATCCTACCGGGGCTGTATATCTAAGTGAAGAATTGATCAAGCTGGCTGAATTTTTAAAACAGAAAGACATCCTGGCTGTCTCCGATGAAGTGTACAAAGACATTTATTTCCTTCATCAGCCGGATTCCATAGCCAGATATATGTCCCGTTGTGTGGTCATAAACAGCCTTTCCAAGACCTACAGCATGACTGGATGGCGGCTGGGCTGGTGCCTGGTTCCCTCCTCCCTGATCAAACCTGTGGTGGCTTTTCATCAGATATCTGTCATCTGTGCCCCGGTGATCTCCCAGCAGATGGCTCTCTTAGCTTTGAAGGGGCGGGCAGAAAAAGAAAGGTTGAATAACCTCAAAGAACTGGAAAAAAGGAAAAATTTTGCTGTGCGCTGTGTGGAAAAATATACAGATTTAAAACATGTAAATCCTCTGGGTGCTTTCTATTTATTTGTTGATGTATCAGCCAAAACACCTGGATACGGCCGTTCTTTAGATATCTCCCTCAGCCTATTATCAAAGAAAAAAGTGGTCACTATTCCTGGTGCCGCCTTCGGCAAAAACGGGGAGGGATACCTGAGGATCTCTTTTGCTCCCTCTCCCCAAAAAATAGAAGAAGGCATCAAGAGAATCGGTCAATTTTTTGCCTAATGAGGTAAGCATTTCTTTTTCCGTGATAGGGGGTGAGGGTGGGGGGCGTCATCACGGTTTTGGAAATTCTTTGCCCAATGAGTAAGAGGAGGATATCTTCTTATATTTCCTGAAGGCGCGCTGAGAAGTGCCTCAGATAGGGGGCTTGTTGGACAATCTTCAATCCTTTGATCTTTTCCCTGTTCTCGGCGATCCGGGAAAGAGCCTGAGCGATGTAATGAAGATGGGAAACGGTGTACACCCTCCGGGGAATGCAGAGACGCACCATTTCCAGCCGGGGATAAATCTCTTTTTCGGTCTTTTCATCCTTTCTGGCAAACATCACTCCCCCTATTTCCACTGCCCTTATCCCCGCTTCCCTGTACAGAGCCACAGTCAGTGCCCATCCAGGATACCGATGGCGGGGGATATGGGGAAGAAATTTATCAGCCAGGATATAAACAGCATGACCGCCCACCGGTCTAAAAACAGGGATTCCCGCTTCATCCAGAAGGTCCCCCAGATACTGCACCTGAGAGATCCGGTGTTCCAGATAATCTTCTTCCAAGACCTCCTGTAAACCTCTGGAAATAGCCTCCAGATCCCGGCCAGCCAGCCCTCCATAAGTGGGGAATCCTTCACCGATGACCAGCAGGTTTCTGAGCTTCTCCACCAACACATCATCACGGAGAGCGATGAATCCCCCGATGTTGACCAGGGCATCTTTTTTTGCGCTCATGAAGGCTCCATCAGACCAGGAGAACATCTCTCTTACTATCTCCGGTACGGACTTTCCAGCAAAGCCTTTCTCCCTTTTTTTTATAAAATAGGCATTTTCGGCAAACCGGCAGGCATCAAAGTAGAAGGGAATTTCTGCCCTCCGGCAGATACGGCTTACTTCTCTGATGTTTTCCAAAGACACGGGCTGGCCCCCTCCGCTGTTGTTGGTGATGGTCATCATGAGCAAAGGAATTTTGTCTTTCCCTTTCTCCTCTATGAAATCCTTCAACCTGGCTGTGTCCATGTTTCCTTTGAAAGGACTGTTCAGTGAAGGATCATAGGCCTCCTCTATAACCAGATTAACAGGATGAGCTTTTCTGACTTCGATGTTGGCTCGGGTGGTGTCGAAATGAATGTTGTTGGGCACATAATCGCCCTGTTTGACCAAAGCCTCAAACAAAATTCGTTCTGCAGCCCTCCCCTGGTGAGTGGGAACAAGATGGGAAAAGCCAAAAATCCTATTCACAGCTTCCTCCAGGTGAAAGTAGTTTCTGGAGCCCGCATAAGACTCATCGCCCTTCATCATTCCCGACCACTGATGATCACTCATAGCTGAAGTGCCGCTGTCGGTGAGGAGGTCGATATACACTTTAGAAGAAGGAATGTTGAATATATTGAGCCCCGCTCGCTGAAGTATCTTTTCTCTCTCCTGCGGTGAAGTTTTGCCCAGTGGTTCGACCACTTTTATCTTGAACGGCTCCACGGGCATCTTCCCTCTCACCATTTTTTCTACCTCACCATCACAAATTTAAAAGGAAACCAGTTTTTTAAACTGGTTGTATCTTTTCTCTATCTCATTCGGACTCAACTTTATAAACCGGTTGATCCCAAAATCTTCGATGACAAAAGAGGCCATCACGCTTCCATAAACAGCGGCCTTGCGAATCTCTTTTTCCCCGAAAGCCCCCACTTTGTCCAGATATCCCAAAAATCCACCGGCAAAGCTATCTCCTGCTCCGGTAGGATCAATCACTTCCTCACAGGGATGGGCCAGAACACCAAAAACAAATTCTTTGGCTAAAACCAAAGCCCCGTGTTCACCTTTTTTCATGACTATGATGGAAGGACCCTGGTGGAGCAGTGTGTTACCGGCCCTGATTAAGTTTGTCTTCTGGGCCAACATCTTTATCTCCTCATGGTTGGCGAAAAACACATCCACCTTCTTCAAGACCTTCAGCAGAGAGTCCCGCTTGTTTGAAATCCATAAGTTGATGGTATCCATGGCCACCAGCTTGGGCTGCTCTATCTGAGCCAAGATTTCATCCTGCTGGTCAGGATCGATGTTGCCCAAAAAAACAATCTCTGCTGTCCTGTAATGGGAGGGAAGAAGGGGCTTAAATTTTTCGAACACATTCAATTCGGTCTTTATGGTGGTTCTCTGGTTGGGATCATGGCCGTAACGGGCCTCCCAGTGAAACGTCTTTCCCGGTTCCTTCTTAAGCCCCTGAAGGTGGATGCCTTTTTTCTTGAACAAATCGATGATTTCGCCAGGAAAATCATCTCCTACCACTCCCACCATTTTGGGACTGGTGAAAAAACTTGCCGCCAGCGAACAGTAAGTGTTGGATCCTCCTACTATCCGTTCCTTTCTTCCATGGGGAGTCTCTATGGTGTCAAAAGCTAAAGAACCCACTATGACCAGACTCATGTCAAACCCGGAACCGTTCAAATTCTGATATATTTTTCAATGATATACCTGAGTTTTCTTCTCGCATCCTCAGGGATAAGCTGAGGATCGGTGACAATGCAATTCTTGAGAGCGTGGCCGCACTCACATTCACCGCCTCTTTTAGGGCTTAGCAGGGAGAGGGATTTTCTGATGATGGCTTTAGCGTGGTGAATGTTTTTCTTCATGTTATCCAAAATGATTTCCACAGACACAGGCTCTTCCACTTCATGCCAGGCGTCATAATCACACACCAAATTCATGGTGGCATAACACATCTCTGCTTCCCGGCACAACTTGGCCTCAGTGGCGCTGGTCATCCCGATCACATCGCATCCCCAGGAGCGGTAGATGAAAGACTCTCCCCTGCTGGAAAATGCAGGCCCCTCGATACACAGGTAAGTCCCTCCTGGATGAACCCTTAATCCAAGTTCTTTTCCCGCATTATACAGAACCCCGGAAAGGTGGGAACAGACAGGGTGAGCAAAGCCCACGTGGGCTGCAACCCCTTCCCCAAAAAAAGAATTTTTCCGCCTCGTTCTGTCGAAGAATTGGTCAGAGAAAACGATATCTCTGGGTCTCAATTCCTGCTTTAAAGATCCCACAGAGCTGACAGAGATAACTCTTTCTACTCCCAGCATCTTGAAGCCATAGATATTGGCTCTGTAATTTATCTCTGAAGGCAGCATGCGGTGCCCCCGTCCATGACGGCTGAGAAAAGCCACTCTTTTTCCTTCCAGAAGGCCAATAATGAAGGCATCAGAAGTCTTCCCGAAAGGTGTATCCATGTTGACCTCCCGCAGCTCTTCGATACCTTCCATCTGGTAAAGTCCTGTGCCTCCCAGAATGCCGATATCCGCTCCAGGGATATCATTTTTCTCTTTGGCGCTCATCTGTCCTCCTTGAAGAGAGATTACTGATATATAATTTATGAGGAGACAAGTCAAGCCGCGCTATGCGAATGTAATCATCTTTTTTTCCGGGGTAAAAAGATGTTTGGGGATGGCTGAAGCGACCATTGAAGGTTTAGCCTTCCTGAATCGTCCATCGAGGGCAACCGATGAAATCGGTCGCCGAGTATGTTTGAGCATACTCAGATAAGACATATGAAACATGTATGGATACAGATAAGCAATACCCCAATATAACTGACGTGCGCAGTTACGCAGGCGCCGAGATGGACGGTGAGGGAACGGCGTGAAAAACCTGGACGGGAGCGAAGCCATTCCCAAATACATGTTCTTAGTATCTCACCCCGGAAAAAAAGATGATTCCTATGCGAATTTGCCCAAGGAGGATTTTACCTGCATTATTCATAAATTGAAGATTTTCCCAGAAGAAGTCATGAATTTAAGGGG
>JBKHJA010000104.1:0-9079 GCA_046538375.1 Candidatus Aminicenantota bacterium | reverse complement strand
AGTATTTGGTAAAATTATAGGGACTGTTCGCAGTGATTTTGATGGCGGAGCCATTTTTAAAAGGGGGGATGTAGTTTTTTTCTCCACTTTGACCTCCCTCTTTCCCTATGATAAAAGCTGTAAAGAAGTTCTGTTCCTGAAGACAGAATAGAGGTTTTAATGATATTGGCCTTCCAGAGAGCAAGCTCCGTAAAAAAATGAGTGAACTCATCCAGGCCATGTGCGGCGTACTTGCTGCCTGGTTCACCTGCTGTCTGTTATTCATTGGCATGGGGCTTCTCATCTCTCGTTTTATGGAGCAGAGAATTCACCAGGGAGAAGATCTTCTCCTTTGCTTCTGGCTCGGCTTTGCCTTTGCCCTTCTTTTTCTGCAGCTCTGGCATCTATGGTTTCCTGTTGGCAGAGCTGTTTTTTTACCTCTATCAGCGATGGGAATCGCAGGATTATTCTGGAACAGAAGAGAGCTTTTGGCTGTTTGGAGGAAAAATTCCTTTCAAAAGTGGCTTTTCCTCTCTGTTCTGTTTCTTCTGGCAATCTGGATGTCCAATCGAGCTGTGGGCTCGGGAAGATTATACGATACAGGTCTTTATCATCTGAATTCTGTCCATTGGGCAAAAGCATTCCCTGTTGTCCCTGGATTGGGAAATCTCCATGGCCGGCTTGCATTCAACAGTTCTTATTTCCTGTATGGAGCCCTGCTGGATACAGGTCCAGTTCCCCTCAAATCTCAACATCTTGCCGCCGGAATACTGCTCTTGATTCTCATGGCCCACACCATCCTGAGCGGCATAAAATTAACGGCAAGAAGAGTTCCTTTCCGGAGTTATTATCTTTTCAACATCTTGCTTTTCACCCCCATTGTGATCAGAGTCTGGAGCCGTCATGTATCCAGCTTATCTCCTGATCTGGCTGTTTTCACTCTGGGGATTGTGATTTCTTCCCTTTTATTGGCTTTGCTGGAGAAGGCAAAGAGTTCCTCAAGAAAAATAGAATTTCGCATTTTCCTGATCATCATTCTGTCCTGTTTAGGGATAACCATCAAGCTCAGCTTTTTTGTTTTTGCTCTGTCTGCTTCATTGGTGGCACTTTTCTTATATTTTTTTCAAAGCAAAAGAAGGATAGCATCCAGGAACCATAAAGTCCTTGTCTCTGTGGCTGTGTTTAGTGCTTTCTTGTTATTGCCTTGGATGGCACGAGGAATCATTCTCAGCGGGTACTGCTTTTATCCCAGCACCATCGGCTCCTTTGCTGTGGATTGGCGCATACCCAAATCTGCTGTGGTTGAAGAGGTCAACTGGATCAGAAGCTGGGCGCGCATGCCCAATGTCCATTGGAGTGAAGTTCTCAGAAACTGGGACTGGCTCAAGCCGTGGGCCTCAAGGATGGGAAAAAACTTCGAGATGGTTTGTCCTCTAGCTCTGATTCTTGCAGCCTGTTTTTTGCTTTTTTATCTACGACTCAACAGGAAAGATGGACAAAGACCATCCAGAAGAAATTGGGCCTTCCTGCTTCCTGCCCTGACATCCATTTTTTACTGGTTCTTCACAGCGCCGGACATAAGATTTGTGGGGGCGAGTTTATGGGTGTTGGCAGCCGGCACAGTGATTCTCCTGCTCTGCAGACTAATGGGATCAAAAAAAACCATAGGATTCCTCCTCTCTTTTCTTATCTTCTTTTCTTGGCTCATCCATGAAAAAATCTCGATCCAGAAGGAACTGTTCAAGTCTAAGATCTATCCCCTCCAGCGTGTTAAGCTGGACAAGTTTGTCACGCATTCCGGTCTGATTATCTATGTGCCTAAAAAAGGAGATCAGTGTTGGAACGGGCCTCTCCTTTCCACTCCTTTCCCTAAAAAAAGCCTCAAGTTACGCAGAAAAGGGAAGATAAGAAAAGGATTTATAAACAAGGACGGTTCTATTTTTTAGGTTTTATTCCAAGAATAAATAAACCTGGTTGATAGGAAAAAAATCCTGCATCATTCTGGTTTGTGTTTTGCCAGCAAATATTGTATAGAAAGTGAAAAAGTGAGCAATCCACAGAACCAGATGAATTCTATAGCATTTTCACATCTCTGGGAGGGAGGTGTGTATGGATATTAGAGGGATTGATTTGATCATAGTCATAGCCTATCTCGTTGCCATTCCCGTTTTTGGGATCTATTTTCGAAAATACGTCAAAACAGAGCAGGGCATAAAAGAAACTAAAAGACCATAAATGAGTATCAACAGAGAGTCTAAATTCAGTGAAAAGGAGAAGAGGACCATCTTGTTTCTTGATAACGTGTTGAGGCAGAAATCTGTGAGAAGAAAGATCGATTCAATAGCAAAAAGAGTTGAAAAGAGACTCATGGAAGACTCTCGGTCAGCTTTGGCATGGGAGCCTGTATCCATGAACACATATAAGACGAAATTGCCAGAAATTATTCGTTCAAGCTGGGTATTTGCTGTGCGTGCCAAAGCAAATACAGGAGCTGAGCGCCATCCCAACAGCCATCAATTCATGATGTCATACAAAAGGTCCGGCGATCTTCAAATTCGGGATGAAGAGAATTGGACGCCCCATCCTCTTGTCAGCTTCCTTGGTGATCCCGTAGAAAAAAGATGGGTTTCGGTCCCTCCGAATGTGTGGCATCGGGCTTTAGCTTCTGAAGAGAACTGGATCGTTGTTTCATTCCACACTGCTTCTGCAGATGAACTCATTGAGGAGCGTCCAGATCCCGATGATAAGAAGCGGCTCCATCAGCGGCACTATTTGAATGGTAAATAAAGACCTAATCTGTGATTACTCACATTTTGATTGGCTCTGATTAGGGAGGCCAGTATTGAAGTGGAGCCAAATTTTGAATATATTCAAAGCATGGAGGCCAACATGAAAAAAAGTTTATTCACCTGGACGACTCTGAGTTTTTTGGGCATTCTTTTGGTTTCTTTTGCCTCGCTTAACGCCGATGAGAAGAAGCCCATGACCTTTGTGGATGTCCTCAATGTCAAAAGGATCTCAAATCTGCGGATTTCGCCCGATAACAGCCAGATCCTTTTCACCCAGAGTGAGTCCAACTGGGAAAGGAACCGCTACATCTCTCGCATCTGGAGGATGAACACAGACGGCACGGGTCTGATTCAGATGACAAACGGCAAAGACGGAGAAGGAGGTGGTATGTGGTCGCCGGATGGGAAATACATTTCCTTTGTCACCAAGAGGGAGAATGAGAAGGCTCAAATTTATCTTCTGAATAACAGCGGAGGAGAAGCCGTGCAGCTCACCCATCATGAAACCAGCGTCAAAAGCCACCGCTGGTCTCCTTGCGGCGAGAAGATTTACTTTCTCGCCGAGGATGCTTTAACCGAAGAAGAGAAGAAAAAGAAAAAGGAGAAGGATGACGCATACATTTTCGAACATGACTTCAAGCCTTCGCATCTCTGGATTTTCAATCTGAAGGAAAAACAGGAAAAACGGCTGACAGAAGGAGATTTCAATGTCAGGGAATTTTCCGTTTCCAGAGACGGAACCAAACTGCTCTTTTCCGCTGCGCCCACTCCCCTTTACGATGATATTCTCAACTCTGAGATCTGGATTATGGATTTGACAGATGGCTCCACACGCCAGATCACCCAGAACAGAATTTATGAGAGCGATATATCTTTGTCTCCGGACAACACCCAGATTCTTTTTATAGCCGATTCTGATGCGAACATGGAAGACCATTATTACCAGGCCAATCTTTTCAGTGTTTCTTCCCAGGGAGGAACGCCTGAAGTCCTCCTTCCTGATTTTCCTTATGAAGTTTATGACTCAGAGTGGTCAGCCCATGGAAAAACCATCTACTTCACGGCGAATATGGGAGTTCACAGCGAAATCTTCTGTTTGAAGCTCCAGGATTTGAATTTCAAACAGATTACAGACGGTGAACACGCCATCTACGGTATCGATTACAATCCCAGCACCGATACTATCCTTTATGAGGTAAACTCTCCTCATAATCCCGATACATTCTGGATGATGGATGTAAAAAGCCTTTCTTCCCGGATGATCCATGACCCTCACCCTGAGCTGGAGAAATTCAAGCTGGCCGCCTACCAGGCCATCCGCTGGGAAAGCTCAGACGGGAAGGAAGTGGAAGGCATTCTCATCTATCCTGTGGATTATGAGAAAGGAAGGCGGTACCCTCTTCTGGCCCACACCCATGGAGGTCCCATGGGGTCGGATAAGTTTACCTTTGATGGCTATGCCCATGCCAGGGCCGGGCGGGGCTACGCCGTATTTAAACCCAATTACAGAGGAAGCACGGGATATGGCAATGAGGTGCTCCGCGATATGGTGGGGCATTATTTCCTTCACGCTGATGATGATGTTTTAACGGGAGTTGATTATCTGATCCACAAGGGTATAGCCGACCCGGAAAAACTGGGAACTCTGGGTTGGAGTGCTGGAGGACACATGACCAACTGGCTGGTCACCCAGACGGATAGGTTCAAAGCGGCCTCTTCAGGAGCGGGTTCTTCCAACTGGATATCTATGTACGCTCAGAGCGATGTGCGGATATACCGCACGCCCTGGTTCTTAGGAAATCCCTGGGAGGAAAATGCGCCTCTTGAGACTTTCCGCCAGCATTCGCCCATATTTTATGTCCATCAGGCTGAAACACCGACCCTTATCCTTTGCGGCGAGAATGACCGCAGAGTGCCGCTGCCCCAGAGTGTCGAAATGTACCGAGGCCTTAAAGCCAACGGAGTCCCCACGGAACTCGTTATTTTCCCTCGCTCCGGACATGGACCGAGAGAACTAAGGCACCGGCTTTTCAGGTGGAACAAGGAATTCCAGTGGCTGGAAAAATACATCAGGGGCAGGGATTTTGTCTTCGAAAAACCACCCAATTCCGGTGAGAATAAATGACACGGAGTCTATATTCCTGCCTTATGGAAGACAATTTCAATATAAGAGAAAGAGGAAGCATCTTGTGTGTATAACCAAAACAAGAGAACCATTTTTGGCAATAAAACTACGGAGGTAAACGAGGTCATGGAGGAATAAACACAGTTGAGACATGTTTCTGCCTCGGAACCCAGGCGGCTGTTTGAGCTTATTCCGTATAGAACTTGTAGATGGTCAGGCTGTTGTACTTCTCGCCCGGATGGAGTATGGTCGACGGAAAAGGGGGATGGTTGGGGGAGTCGGGAAAATGCTGGGGCTCAAGACAAAGCCCAGGGTTATATCCGCGATTCGGCCCTTCCTGTCCGGGACTTCCAAGGAAACGAGGGTGGCTCCGTAGGTCATCAGCCTGGCTTTTATTCCTGAGGCGTTGGTCAGGGTGAAAATTTCTACCTTCTGTCCATCCGGAAGTTGACCGAATTTCTGTTCCTGGACTGCCATCTTTGCCATGCCTTTTGTGTATTCTGTCCCCTGGTCTTGAGTCTTTTGTTTGGAGCAATAAAATGATCCCCACACAACGGCGGCTGTGAGGAAAAATACGAAAATGGAGTCTCTATTTTTCAAGGATATGACCTCAGGGAGATGATTTTTGAGACCCGGATCCGTGCGGCATTTCAAATAACACCGTCGAAAACCTGGACACCATCCACCATGTTGAAGACATGGACAGCATATTTGTCTTTGTACTCCGGATGCCTTCTGGGATAGGATATATTTACCGCCCTCCGCAGGGGTTCCACACTCTCGGCTGACAAAATGGCTCCTGAGGTGCCTTTTTCTCCGCCGCCCAGCATTCTTTCTCCGTAGACCCCCTCCACTGTGCTGGCGATGTCGCACATGGATTCCAGCTCTGGCCCCGATATCTTGTAGTCATCGCGCAGGCTGATTCCGTCTTCCCTGAAAATACGCCCCACCGTGGCGATGTCGCCTTTTTGCCAGGCATCCAGCATGATGGAGAACCTTTTCTGCGCAAAAAAGATATATTTGAGCCTGCTGCAGAGATGGGGATGGCTGATGGAGAATTTATCCACGATTTCCCTGTATTCCCCATCCTCCTTGATATCAGACAAGGTTTTTATTTTATAGCCTTGCTTTTGAAGTAGAGAGACAAAAAGTTGGCACTCTTCCCTGCGGATTTTGTAGGTGGAATTTTCGAGTCCGGGGCGGTCTGTCCCCGTATCCAGGCCTATGATCCGGAAATCATGCACATTGTTCCCGAAGGGAAAGTGCTTCACGGTCCGTCCGGCAGGATTGAAGTGAGTTCCCATATCTTTACGCGCAAACAGGATCATGATTTGATCAAGAAGACCACAAGGAGAGCCGATGTAGTCGTTTTCTACCGCTTGGGCCAGATCAGCCACCCTGAATTTGTCCTGGAGCCTGATGCGGTTTGCATCGAGAACGGATAAAATCAGGTTGATGGTCAAGGATGCCGAGCGTGACATCCCTCCACCTGGAATATTGCCGTAGATAACAGCGTCCATCCCTTTCCGGAGATTAAAGCCCTCCCGCTTCAGGATAAAGTTCACCCCGTAGGCAAAACGGCCCCATGTTTTGGCGGCATCCGGGGATAGTGGGACGGGATTGGATCCGGATTCGAATTCGATCACTCCGTCTGATGAAAAATTTCCGCTGAAAAATCTGAAGCGTTTTGACCCATTGGGCTTGTATCCGATCCAGACATAACGGTCAGCCCCCACACCGAAAAGTTCTGTTCCGTTGTAATCGCCGTGTTCGACCCCCAAACAGAATCGAGAGGATGTCTGTATCAATCTTCCGCCCTTGATTTCCATCCTCGCTTCAGCCGCAAGAGTCAATAGCTTTTGTGCGATCTGTCTGTCTACCATGGAAAATTCTTACCCATTTTTCTCTTACCAAAACAGGATGTGTAAGGCAAACGCATTTTGCTCCTGATATCTGAAAGAGACACCGCTTTGTGGTTAAGAATTGTATATAATGGTTAAAGTTCCATGTCAAATGAAGATGGGATAGAGCATTTTCAACATCTCTCTGTTATAATAGCCAAAAAAGACCAGAAACATAAAGTGTACACACCGCTGATTTTTGGCTCCCCAGGATGGAGACCAATCGAACGGTCACCATCCCCTTTGCCTTCAAAAAGTGCGAACAGACAGGGCGCATCGACAATTGGTAAGCGTCGTTTTCTGGATATTGCCGTAAAAAATGCAGATTTTATTGCCAGTGTGTTCGGGCCACATACATGTACTCGGGGATGGCGGATGTGGCTGCTCTTACCGGTGATGTGGAGTACATCCAGGCCATCGATAAAATCTGGGAGAATGTGGTCTCCAAAAAGATATACATAACCGGCAGAATTCTCTGTGTATGTCAGAATACCCGGCTGGGCCAGGAACCAGCCGATTCCGAGCGATCTCTATTCTTTCCTGAACCCTGTTGAAGATGAGCCCGTGCTCAGAGTGAATTCAGAAGCGTTCGGCCTGAATATGGAGAAGGGATTTGCCCGCATCCGGCGCAGGTGGCAGAAAGGAGATGTGGTAGAACTCGATCTTCCCATGCCGGTGAAGAGAATCACAGCTCATGAGGTGGTCAAAGAGGATGCGGGTAAAGTTGCGCTGCAGAGAGGACCTGTTGTCTACTGTCTGGAAGGTGTGGATAACCATGGACATGTGCTCGACCGGGCTATTCCCGATGATTTGGAGTTCGAGGTTATATTCGACCCCGATTTGCTTGGTGGAATAAACGTGGTAAAAAGCAAAAATCAGGAGAAAGCAGAAGCCCTGGTTGCCGTTCCTTATTATGCCTGGTCTCACCGGGGAGCAGGGGAGATGGCTGTCTGGCTTCCCCGGAAATAAAGTAAGGAAGAAGTGGTGATCATCGGCGCCCATCTCCATCATCTTGGCTGCTGCCATCAGATGATGCCGTGTGCGGCTGACGAGGTAAATTTCCGAAAGTGAGGAGATTCTTATGAAGTTTCATGTTCCCACCAAAATCCATTTTGGCTCTGGGTCCATATCGCTCCTGAAGGGAGTCATCGAGGAAGAGCTCAAAGCCTCGCGTCTTCTTCTTGTGACAGATCAGGGTCTCGTAGAATCTGGCCTCGCAGAGAAAGTTATCTCCCAGCTTCCCGAGATCTGTGTCTTCGACCGAGTCGAGCCCAATCCCAGGAATGAAACAGTCAACAATGGCGGAGAATGGGCGCGCAGGAGCAGGCCCGATGCGGTTATCGGGTTTGGAGGAGGGAGCTCCCTGGATGCAGCCAAAGCCATTGCACTTTTGGCCACAAATTCGGGAAAAATCGAGGATTACGAGGGGAAGGGAAAATACAGATATCCTCCCCTTCCTGTAGTGGCCATCCCCACCACATGCGGCACCGGAAGCGAGGTGACCTGGGTTTCTGTGGTGACCCACACGGAGAGGCGGTTCAAGATGAGCATCAAAGGCCCTGAGATGTTCCCAGAGGTGGCGCTCCTTGATCCCGACCTCCTCCTCACACTTCCCCCTTTTCTTATTGCTTCCACAGGCATGGATGCTTTGACTCATGCTGTCGAAGCCTACACGGTCAAAGCCGCCAACGTCATCACGGATATTTTTGCCGTCACGGCCGTGGAACTCATTCTGGATGCCATGGAGAGAGTCTACAGGGATATAAAAGGCGATAGCGATGCAAGAGAGAAGATTATGCTCGGAAGCACCCTGGCAGGCATGGCTTTCGGCAACAGCGATGTGGGCGCAGTCCATTGCCTCTCAGAAGCTTTAGGTTCGCTCTATGATACTCCACATGGGGTAGCCAATTCGCTCTTTCTTCCCCATGTGATGGAGTACAACCTCCCAGCAGCAGAAGGAAGATATGCGGATATTGCTCGCCTGGCTGGAATAAAGGGGGAGGAAGACGGATCCCTCGCCCGGAAACTCATCCCAAAGATAGCGGCCCTTTCTCAGTCCATGGGCATTCCTTCGTTGAGGGATCTGGGAGTAAAGGAGAGTGATTTTTTGGAGATTGCTGAAAAATCATACCAGAACAACTCCAACCCTTCCAATCCAAGAGAGATGAATGTGGAGGATTACCTGGCCATCCTCCAAAAGATGGTTTCTGAAGCTTGACTGATTATAAAAATGTCAGCAGTTAGGTAGTACATTTAGACTTGCTGTAACTAACCTGGATTATTCA
>JBKHJA010000103.1:0-9107 GCA_046538375.1 Candidatus Aminicenantota bacterium | reverse complement strand
TAAAAAGAAAAAATGGAGAAGAGCTATTTCAATCTGGAGAGATTTTTTAGACCGCTATCCAGAAAGCCGTTCGGCCGATGAAATCCTGTATCATATAGGCCTGAGTTATCAGCACTTGGGAGATGAACAAAAGGCCAAGGCATTGTTTGATGAACTCAAAACAAGATTTCCCCAGAGCCGTTTTTCCACTTTGGTCCGATGACCATTTCTAGGGTAGAGGATGTTTCTATCATCATCCCTGTTTATAACGAGCAGGAAATCCTGAGAGAAAACTGCCTTTATCTGCTTCGTCTTCTGGATAATCAGAGGCTCTGTTCCGAGATAATCATCGGAAGCAATGGCTCCACAGACAGGACAGATGTTTTAGGGTGGAGATTGGCCCGTGAGTATTCCCACATAAAATTCTTCAGCCTTCCCCAAAAAGGAGTGGTGGGTACGGTCTTCAAACAGGCGGCGGAAATGTGCTGCCACCAAAAGATCATATGTTTAGATATGGATCTGACCATTGATCTTTCTTTTATCCGCCGAGCCTTGGGATTGCTGGATAAGTACGACATGGTGATCGGTTCTAAAAAAGCGGGCACAGAACTGCGCTCTCGGCTGCGTCGTGTGGGCAGTGATGCCTACATTTGGCTGGTCAGGAATTTGGTGGGACTGCAGTATTCCGATTATTCTATCGGGGCTAAGGCTTATCGGCGCCCAGCGGTTCTGCCGCATTTGAATCACATTGATCCAGGGACAGGCTATGTCCTGAACTTGATCCACTGTCTGAGGAAAAGCGGGAATCAGATTGTTCAAATTCCTGTAAGCTGTGAGGACCGCAGAGAAAGCAAATTCAGCTTACCCTATGAAGGCTTTTACAGGTTTTATCATGTGTTTAAGCTGTGGCGGAAGGAGAAGTCAAGGGCCCTTCTTTGATGTGTAAGCATCTCTTTTTCCGTGATAGGGGCTTCCTCACCCCCCATCCCTCACCCCTTACAATTAATTTTCATAATCATCACGGTTTTGGGGATGCTTCCCTTTGCTGTTGACAGTTTTGTCATCATGAAAGTGACAAAATTTTTCAATTAATCTCTACAGATTAAAATATCACCCTGGGAATCATCCCTAAAGGTTATTTACTTCTCCCCTGACCTCTATAAAAATATGAACGCTGATAATGTCCTATTTTAAATGGAAATAACATCTTACGTGAAATTGGGCCCATTTATTCATGAATGAATGCTCTCATACCTTTTTGACAATTTTTGTCGCTTCGTATCCTTTGAAACGGAAATCATAATTAAAGATTTTTACGGAGGCAAAATGCGGAATTCAATAAATATCAGAGCAGGATTTTGATGTGAGAATGAACTTATATTCGCTGTCGACACTATGGCCATAATTCGAATAGAGAAAGAGAAAATTCAAAACAGGGTTTCGTCTTGTATGTATGAGATTCAGGTTTTAACAAGAATTGTCAAATTGCTGCCTCTTAGGGATAAAAGGTAAGCGGAATGAGATCGAATCTGGGTGAACTTCTTTTAAGAGAAAAAGTCATCAATGCTGATCAGTTGAAATCCGCCTTGGAGTACCAGAAGAAGAACGAGGTTTCTGTTTGGACAGCGGTGGTCAGCCTTGGCTACCTTTCAGAAGACGAGATAGCCAAGGCTCTGAGCCGTCAATTGGGTTATCCTTATATTGATCTCGACCAGTTTGATATTTATGCTGATGTGATCGGCCTTGTTCCTGTAGAAATTGCCAAAAAATATATGGTCATGCCCATTCATCGGATTCAATCCTTTTTAACCCTGGCCATGGTTGATCCCACTGATCTGGAGATAATCGAAGATATCAAGTTCAGGACAGGATTAAGTATCCAACCCGTAATCTCTTCAGGATCAAGAATTATGAATGCCATAAACAAATATTATGGCACCACGGATTCCATAAGAGCTAAAAAGATACTTGATGAGATTGAACAGGCCGAAGACTCAACCGTCAAGGTCATCGAAGAAGAAGAGGATTATGACATCGAGGAGCTTGTTCAATCCAGCGAAGAGGCACCAGTGGTCACTTTGGTCAACACGGTCCTGATTGACGCCATAAGGAAGGGAGCCAGTGATGTACACTTTGAGCCCTACAGGCGTTCATTTCGGGTAAGATACCGATTAGATGGGACTCTGTATGAAATGATGAATCTGGCTATGAAATTCAAGAATCCGGTCACCTCTCGAGTAAAAATATTGGCCAACATGGACATTGCTGAAAAGAGATTGCCCCAGGACGGACAGATCAGGATGAGAATAAAACTGGATAACGGGGATCGGAAAGATATAGATATGAGAGTTTCCACTGTGCCTGCCGTATTCGGGGAAAAGGTGGTGGTTCGTATTCTGGATAAAGCCATGTTGAAGTTGGACCTCTCCCAACTGGGCTTTGAAGAGAAGTCGCTCGAAGTTTTTAGACGGAACATCCTCCGGCCCTGGGGTATTGTTCTGGTTACCGGACCCACAGGGAGTGGAAAGACCAATACTCTGTATTCCGCCATTTCCACCCTGAATTCCATGGAAAAAAATATTATGACTGCCGAGGACCCGGTGGAGTTTCATATGCACGGAGTCAACCAGGTCAATATTAAAGAAGAAATCGGTTTGAATTTTTCTGCCTCTTTAAGGAGCTTCCTTCGGCAGGATCCCGATATCATGCTGGTGGGTGAGATGAGGGATTATGAGACTGTGGATATCGCCATAAAAGCGGCCCTCACCGGACATTTGGTATTTTCCACCTTGCACACCAATGACGCGGCCTCCTCCGTGGCCAGGCTCATCAACATGAATGTGGAGCCTTACCTTATTGCGGATTCCATCATTCTGATTGTGGCCCAGAGGCTGGTGAGAAAATTGTGCAGAAAATGCCGCGCTGAACACAAATTGACCTCTGAGGCTCTGGTGGAAATAGGATTTAACCCCGATGAAGCCAAGGAGGTGAAAGTGTATAAGCCCAACGGCTGCAGTCTCTGTCATCAAACCGGGTATAAAGGGAGGATTGGTATTTTTGAAGTTCTGGAGATCACAGATGAGATAAAAAATCTGATTTTAGCCCGAGCTCAGTCATTCCAGATAAAAAAGAAAGCCATGGAGCAGGGTATGCTCACCTTGCGTCGGAGCGGGCTGGAGAAGATAAAACAGGGAATAACTTCCCTGGAAGAAGTGGTGAGAGAAACAGTGAGAGATTCGGAGGTCTAAAATGGGGGTCACCATTCAGGAACTGTTGAGAAAGGCAGTGGAGATGGAGGCCAGTGATTTGCACATCACCACCTATGTCCCGCCGCGGGTTAGAGTGCACGGAAATCTCATCTCTCTCGATTATCCCTCCTTAACACCGGCTGAAACCAAAGCTCTTGCCTACAGCATTTTATCAGATAGACAGAAAAAGCAGTTCGAAGAAAAACTGGAGATCGATTTTTCTTTCGGGATCAACGAACTGGGCCGCTTTCGGGGGAATGTGTTCATGCAAAAAGGGTCAGTGGCTGCTGCTTTTCGTAGATTCCTGTCCTATGAATTCAATTTTACCAAACTGGGTATTCCTCGGAGACTTTCCCAACTGTGCTTCCTCCCCCGGGGACTGGTCCTGGTGACCGGCCCCACGGGATGTGGAAAATCAACCACCCTGGCCTGTATGGTCGACTACATCAATAGAGAGAGAAGAGTCCATATTGTGACCATAGAAGACCCCATCGAGTATTTCTTCACCCCCAAAAAGTCCATCATAAACCAAAGAGAACTCCATGTGGATACCCTGTCTTATCCCAATGCTCTGCGTTCTGTTTTAAGGGAGGATCCGGATGTGGTGCTGGTGGGAGAGATGCGGGACCTGGAGACCGTAGAGGCCACTTTACGGGTAGCCGAAACAGGCCATCTGACTTTCTCTACCCTTCATACCAATTCAGCCTCTGAGACCATATCCAGGATTATAGATATTTTCCCATCCCAATACCAAGCTCAGGTGAGGATTCTGCTGTCCATGACTTTAGAGGGAGTGATGACCCAGGCTCTTTTACCTCGGGCAGATGGAAAAGGGAGAGTCCTGGCCATGGAGATTCTTGTCCCCAATGCCGCCATAAGAAACCTTATCAGAGAGAATAAGATCCATCAGATTTATTCCACCATGCAGATGGGGCAGGAAAAATTCGGAATGCAGACTTTCAACCAGTCGCTGGCTAACCTGTATTTTAATGAGTTGATCAGTCTGGAGACAGCCATGAATGTGACCTCAAAGCCGGAGGAACTGACGGATATCATTCAACGCCAGGAGAGAGTCAAAATCTCTTCCTCAAAATATTCTTCTGATCATACAAGAAAATAATAGAGAGGGAAAAATGCCGACATACAACTGGAAAGGAAAAAATCGGTTTGGAGATGTGGTGGGAGGAGAACGGGTGGCTCATTCAACCGAGGAGCTTTCCCGGACTTTGCAGCAGGAACAGATAACCGTCTTTGACATCTCCAGAAAAAGAGCGGAAATAAAGATTCCTTTCCTTACCAGAGACAAAGTCAGCTTGAAGGAACTTGCTGTCTACAGCAGACAGCTTTCTGTGTTGATTGATTCTGAACTTCCTCTGATTCAGAGTTTGGCTATCTTGGCTGAGCAGACCAGAAATAGGTATTTTGGAAAGGTCATCACCAGCATCCGGGAAGAAGTGGAAGCTGGCTCCACTCTAAACCAGGCTAAAAGGAAATATCCTGGTGTTTTCAATAACCTTTACTGCAACCTGGTGGATTCTGCCGAAAAGAGCGGAGCCCTTGATGTCATGCTCCGGCGTTTGGCTGAATACTTGGAAAACATAATCAAAATAAGGTCCAAAGTCCGACAGGCCATGATATATCCTGCGGCGGTGGTCAGCTTTGCGGTGATCGTGGTGATATTCTTGATGTGGAAAGTCATTCCAATTTTCGCATCCATTTTTATCGAATTGGGTGCTGATCTGCCCCTGATGACAGTGATCGTGCTCGCCATCAGCCATTTTGTCCAGAAATATATTTTATGGATCATCATCGGATTTATTGCCCTGTTGTTTCTCTTCAGGTACATAAGAAAGACACCTCAAGGAGGAAGGACCATTGATCATGCTTTTCTCAAGATGCCTCTGTTCGGGAAAATTCTGGAAAAAGTTGCTCTTTCCCGCATCACCCGCACCCTGAGCACGCTGCTTGCTGGGGGTGTGGCTATGCTGGAAAGCCTTAAAATCACTTCATCCACAGCCGGAAATGTGATCATAGAAGAGCAGATGATGAAAGCTCGAAAGAGGGTAGGGGAAGGAGCAAGTCTTACTGATGCTCTTAGAGAAACAGGTCAATTTCCTTATATGCTCACTCAGATGGTCAATGTGGGAGAGGCAACAGGAAATCTGGATGAAATGCTGGAAAAACTGGCAGATTTTTATGATGAAGAAGTGGATGCCTCGGTCTCTTCACTCCTTTCTCTTTTAGAGCCTTTGCTTCTCATCTTGGTGGGAGGTCTGGTGGGATTTATCGTTGTCTCCATGTATCTGCCGATTTTTAGCCTGATGCAGCAGTTCTAAAAAAGTGAAGAAATGAGAAAAAAAGAGCAGCCATGAATGTAAAAAGAAAAGACATTTTCTGGTTCATCGTGCTGCGTTTGATCATCATCACCTCTCTTTTGGTATCTGCGGTTATCATCCAGTACAGCACCTCGGTTTTTCTTCCCCTGGAATCTTTTTATCACTTGATCCTGATTGGGTATTTTTTCTCTTTCATCTATTTTCTGCTGTTTGTTTGGAAAAGGAATTATTTCCTCCAGGCATCTGTTCAGATCATATTCGATCTTCTTCTGATCACTGCCTTTGTCTATATTTCGGGAGGATTGAAAGGGTCTTTCTATTTCCTGTATGTCTTTGAGATAATTGCTGCCAGCGTCATTCTTTCCCCTCGAGCAGCTTATTTGACCGCAGCTCTTTCGGCCATCTTTTTCGGACTTCTGGTGGAGGGGATGTATTTTGGACTCCTTTCCTCATCCTTCAGCGAAAAGAGCATGGATATCTCATTAGGGCTTCTGCTCAACAATATTTTTATTGCCTGGAGCGTTTTTTTTCTGATGGCTTTCTTGACCAATCATCTCACCCGGAGTTTGAGAAAGACCAGGAGCGAGCTCAAAGTGGCTCAAAAAGAAATAGAAATAAGAAATCGGCTGGCTGTTGCCGGACAGGTCTCAGCTCAGCTTGCCCATGAAATCCGGAATCCTCTGGCTGCCATCTCTGGTTCAGCCCAGTTTCTCAGACATGAACAGAAATTGAATAAACGCCAGGAAGAATTGATGGACATCATTATCAAAGAATCCCGGAGAGTCTCTCAGTCCATAGAACAGTTTTTGAGTCTCTCCTCTCCTCAGAAGAAGACATTTTCTCGGGTCGATCTTTCTGCTGTTTTGAAAGAGATCCTCACCCTTCTCAAAAGAAGCGGAGAGATGAACGGCGATTATCAGGTTGGAGGAAATTTTGATTCCATAAGAGTTCCCTACTTCGGGAATTCAAACCAGTTCAAACAGGTATTCTGGAATCTTATAAAAAATTCCTTAAAAGCGATGCCTCAAGGCGGAACCCTGACCATCCAGTTTAACCAGGAAAAAGAAGACGGAATCCAGCTTAGGGTGGGTGATACGGGAAGAGGTATGACCGAAGAAGAGAAGCAGAAAATATTTGATCCCTTCTATTCGGGATTTGAGGAAGGAATGGGAATCGGGATGTCTGTGGTCCGCCAGATTGTGGATGATTATGGGGGAAAAATTCAAATTTATTCTGAACCGGAAGAGGGGACAGAGGTGATCATATCTCTTCCCCAGAAGAATAAGAGGATACAGGCATAAGGGAAGAAGGATGAAAGGAGAAAGCTGACCTCATGGAAGAAATCCTGATCATTGATGATGAGAGAAGCATCCTCGATCTTCTAAGCGTAGTTTTTAAGAAGGAAGGATATCGAACCGAAACTTCCCTCTCCGCGGCCAAGGGTCTCCAGCTTATAGATGAACAGGATTTTGATATGGTCATCTGTGACATAAAACTGCCTCAAATGAGCGGAATGGAGATGTTAAGACGGATAAAGGATTCAAATCCGGATATGCCTGTGATCATGATAACGGCTTATGGAACCATCAAGCAGGCTGTGGAGGCCTTAAAGGCGGGAGCCATAGATTATGTGGTCAAGCCTTTCGATGTGGAGGAGCTGAAAATCATGGTGGCTCAAGGGCTGGAGAAGAGGAGACTTAAACAGGAAAACATCCTTCTTAAAAAAGAACTCAAACAGAAGGCAACCTTTGGGGAGATGATCGGTAAGAGCAAAAGGATGAGGGAAGTATACGGATTGATTGAAAGAATTGCTGGTACGGACACCACGGTTCTCATAGAAGGGGAGAGTGGGACAGGCAAGGAGGTGGCGGCGCGGGCCATTCATCATGCCAGCCAACGCCGGGATTATCGGTTTGTTTCTATAAACTGTGGGGCGCTGCCTGAGAATCTTCTGGAGAGCGAACTTTTTGGACATATGAAAGGGTCTTTCACCGGGGCGGTTGTTGATAAAAAAGGGATGTTTGAAGTTTCCCAGCAGGGTTCCATATTTTTGGATGAGGTGGGAGAGATGTCACCCCTGACTCAAGTGAAGCTGCTCCGGACCCTTCAGGAGAAAAAAATAAGAAGAGTGGGCGGTACAGAAGAGATTCCGGTGGATGTCAGGATTATTGCAGCCACCAATCAGGATTTGAAGAGGAAGATCAAGAAGGGAGAATTCCGCCAAGATCTTTTTTACCGGTTGAATGTCATCTCTTTCGAGATGCCCCCTTTAAGGAAAAGGAAGGAGGATATTCCTCTTCTTGTTTCCCATTTCCTTAAGAAATACTGCCTGGGCATGGAAAGGAAGATGAAAAGGATTGCCCCAGAGGTGATGAAGGTGCTGGAATCTTATTCTTGGCCGGGAAATGTGAGAGAATTAGAGAATGTCATAGAAAGGATTGTGGCTATCGAGGAGAGAGAAACCATCACAGAGGAGTGTCTTCCTGAGGAGCTGCTTTCTCCCCGTGAAAAAGCTGAAACAAGATTTCTGTTTCAGCCTGGATTCAGCCTCAACCAGCACCTTGACCATATTTCCCGGAATTACATCAGGAAAGCGCTGGAGGCATCCCGGGGGAACCTCAAGGAGAGCGCCATTCTACTGGGATTGAATTACCGGTCTTTAAGATACCTGATACAAAAATATGGATTAAAGTCCCTGAGGAAGGCCAACACGATTAACCACAAAAAGACAAATTATGTCAATAAAATGACAAAAAATGTCTAATGGAGACGAGAAAACTCCGGTATAAAAAGTGTAAATTATTTATTTTCATTATGTTACATTTTTACTGGGTTGGCACAGAATTTGCTTTGATTATACATGGCTAAACGTATTAAAATAAAAAAGGAGGTAAACATGTCAAAACGAGCGAAAGGCTTCACCTTGATTGAGCTGCTGATCGTGGTGGCTATTATCGGAATTCTAGCTGCTCTTCTTGTTCCCAACGCCATAACCGCCATCCAGAAAGCCAAGCAGAAAGGGACCATGAAGGATATAGTGACCATCGCTACGGCCTGCACGGATTATGCTACGGACAACGGATCAGCTCCGGATGCAGGAAACCAGACCGGCGCCATTGCAGCCGGCAATGCTTTTGTTACCGCCATTTCTCCCTTTTACCTCAAAGTATGCCCTGTCAAGGACCAGTGGGGAAACGCATTCCGTGTGGAGTCGGGCTCCAACGCTGCTAATGTCGATGGAATCGAACCTGAAGATATCGGAGATGATGATTATGTTATCAAATCTCTAGGCCGTGCCGGGGAAGATGAAGGATTCAGCTTTGATCCCGCTCAACCTGATTCTGGCCTGTTCATTGTGAACGAAAATGAAGACTTCAAAAATGATTTGATCAACTGGTCAGGTTCCTGGATTCGAGCTCCCAGAACTGGCTCCGAGTGATAAGATTTATTCTTCAGGATAGTTTTATCAATTTAGGTTGAAGAGGGGCGGTGCATCAAAAGATGGACCGCCCTATTTTTTTATCAGATTTAAGATTGAACACCG
>JBKHJA010000009.1:0-37425 GCA_046538375.1 Candidatus Aminicenantota bacterium | reverse complement strand
ACCGTGCCCGCTCAGTCCTCATAGGGGCTTCCTCACCCCCCATCCCTCACCCCTTTCAATCAACATATATCATAACGATATTGTAAATGGATTGCGTTAGGGAGTATATAAAAAGCGGGGAAACTCAAGAAGAGCATGATGTTGACTCTGGACAGGGCGGTGATATAAATTTTAGATGATGTCCCAAAGTGACGGGATTGGAGCAATAAATGTTTAATGTTGGAGGGAAATGTCTCCAACATTTCATCCTTTTTTATCCCGTCACTTTGGGACAAAGCCAATATTTCTCGCGGTTTTGGAAAGAAGGGAGTTATTGGAGATAAGACTATATGAAAAAGGCTCCACTGCCAGCAGTGGAGCCTTTTTATTTTTGACGTAACAGGATTAGCTGTTCAATATTTTATCCACTTCCTGTTTGTCCACATCCGTGATATAGGGAATGCCGCTGATGTTGGCTGCCTCTTGGGTGAGAGCAGCGATGTCATCTCTGGTGATGTAATCAAGAGAGAACTTTCTGTTGCCGGCCATGAGCTGCCGCATTCCCTGGCTCAATCTCTGGAAATAGCTGTAAAGACCCATGGCTCCAGTGGGAATTTGGCTGAACCTTTCTTTAAACTGGCTCTTTAATTCAGGAGCGGTGACAAAGATTTCTTCGGCTGTATCCCCGAACCGTTCCACATAAACTGGAATCTGACCTTCTTCTATTCTTTTGCCGATGGTTTTTCCGACCATGGTGGCAGCCATCGGTCCTCTGGCCATTCCTACCGCCTTGAAATAAGGGGCTCCCAAGGCTAGCGCTTTGTAAATCTGATCCTCGAAAGTGATTCCTCCGGCTGCGGCCACATCAGGAATGTATTCTCCTTTTTCGTCCAGCTTGCGCAGGTATCGGTAGAGCAGAGACCAGATTTCCACACTGGGAATGCCCCATTCGTTCATCATCCGCCAGGGGCTCATTCCTGTTCCACCACCAGCCCCGTCAACAGTCAGCAGATCCAGTTTGGCTTTGGAGGCATATTTGACTGCCCTGGCTAAATCAGCCGGCCGATAAGCTCCGGTTTTTAGGAACAGATATTTTGCTCCGGCTTTCCTCAGCTCCTCAACTCTCTGCATGAAGCTTTCCTCCTCCACCATGCCTAACCGGGAATGTCTCTCGAACTCTTTGAAACTTCCTTTCTCAAAAGCTTTAACCACATCAGGGTCTTCGGGATCGGGCAGAACGATATAACCTCTTTTCTTCAGTTCCTGAGCTTTTTGGAGGTTCTTGATTTTGACCTCGCCTCCGATATCCTTGGCTCCTTGGCCCCATTTCAATTCCACAGCTTCCACTCCCAGCTTGTTGATCACATACTCTTGGACTCCTAAGCGGGTGTCCTCCACATTAGCCTGGACAGCCACTGTGCCATAACCATGGTGCTGCCATGTTTGGAAAAGTTTTACCCGAGTCTCCATGTCAGGGGAGCGGATGATTTTCCCGTTTTTTATCTCTGATTCTTCGTCCATGGCACACACGTTTTCACCGATGGTCAAAATGGTGCCGGCCATAGCGGCTCCGATGGCTAGTCCCTCCCAATTCTGTTTGGCTACATTTGTTGAGCCCATACCTGGTATGATGAAGGGAACTTTGAGCTTGATCCCTTTATCGTGTCCGATAGCCCTCTCTATGGTCACTTTGGGAAAGATGGCTTTATCGCTGTCAGCTTCTACGCCATAAGCCCCCACAGCAGTGCCCATTATACTGAAATGGGAAAGGTCAACCGGATATTCTTTTTCTGAGGCTGAGGTGATGATGCCAAAAGGTTGGGGATAGAGGACTTCGGAGCCACGGTAGGCAGATTTACCGATCTCACACATGCCGATACAGCCGTCCACACAGGTAACGCACATGCCGCTAAAGGGACTGATGGAACCTTCTGTTCTGTTCTTGGTTAAAGTGGCTGCACTCCTGTTGAGTTTTGTATAAGCCATTATGATTACCTCCTTATTTTCTCATTTTTTATTCACAAAATGGCAGGCTAAGCATTTTTATTTGTTTTTTTTGCTTTTTTTTCTTTCATCTCTTCTGGTGTCTCCTGGACACATGTTCCACAGCGCCCTGCATCGTACATCCAGCACTGGAGTTCGCCGTAAGCATCTAGGCAGGTTGGTTCCATGGTCAAGCAGGCATTGCACGCAGCAGTGTCTGGATGGGGACCTTGACATCTCAATTGACAGGCAGGACAGATGTACATGCAGCCGCCGCAGAGACGGCATTCCTCGGATCGTATATCAAACGGAGTGGAAATTTTTCTTTTATAACCCCGATTCTGAAAACCGATGGCTCGTCCATCCATCTGCTCTCGGCACATCCGGACACATAATCCGCACAGGATGCACTCTTCGTTTCGCACCTTGAACCGGACTTGGGTTACCCCAAATTTGGAAGCCAAATCTTGGATGGTCTTGGAGTTGGGAGCGACGGAAAGCATCAGCTCGATCATCATCCTGCGGGCTTCGATCACTCTCGTGGTGTCTGTTCTCACCACCAGGCCTTCTTCGGCTGGATAAGTGCAGGATGAGACCAGTTTGGAGTTGGGGGGGTCACCTATTTCCACCAGGCAGAGGCGGCATCCTCCATAAACACTCAGGCCTTCATGGTAACAAAGAGTGGGTATCTCCAGCCCGTAAAATTTGGCTGTCTCCAGAATGGTCCAGCCTTCTTCGGCTTTGACATCCACATTGTTTATTTTTAAATTGATCATTTTTTCCTCACTCTATGTTGATGGCATCGAAGTTGCATGCCTCAAAGCAGGCACCACATTTTATACACTGATCTTGATCGATGACATGGACTTTGTTCAGTTCCCCAGAAATAGCCCCGCTGGGACAGACTTTCAAGCAGGCTAGACAGCCGGTGCATTTGTCCTCCAGGATACGATACTGGATGAGATCCTTGCAAACTCCGGCCGGACATTTTTTTTGATGAATGTGAACCTCATATTCCTTTCTGAAATATTTTATGGTGGAAAGGACAGGATTTGCTGCTGTTTGCCCCAAACCACAAAGCGAGGCGTCTTTCACCGCTTTGGCTAAACACTCCAGCAGATCGATGTCTCCTTCCTTTCCCCGGCCTTCGGTTATATCGGTGACCAATTCCCACATACGCTGGGTTCCTTCCCGGCAGGAGAGGCACTTGCCGCAGGATTCATCTCTTAGAAAATTCAGGAAATATTTGGCCACATCAACCATGCAGGTGTTCTCATCCATGACAATCATACCACCAGAGCCCATGATGGAACCGGCTTGGGTTAGGCTTTCGTAATCGATAGGCAGGTTCAGCAGCTTCTTGGGAATGCAGCCGCCTGACGGCCCTCCGGTCTGGACCGCCTTGAATTCTTTGCCTCCTGGAATTCCTCCACCGATATCAAAAATGACTTCTTTCAGGGTGATCCCCATCGGAACTTCCACCAATCCGGTGTTGTTGATTTTACCCACTAGAGAAAATATTTTGGTTCCCTTGCTGCCGTTGCTCCCCACGGAAGCGAACCAGTCAGCTCCTTTGTCTATGATCAAGGGGATGTTGCCCCATGTTTCCACGTTGTTGATGTTGGTGGGCTTATTCCATAAGCCCTTCACAGCCGGGAAAGGGGGTCTTTGGCGGGGTTCCCCCACTTTCCCTTCCACCGAGGCAATAAGAGCGGTTTCTTCTCCGCAGACAAAGGCTCCGGCTCCCTTGGAGATATGAACCGTGAAGTCAAAGTCAGTTCCCAGGATATTTTTTCCTAAAAGACCTGCCTGTTCTGCCTGATCAATAGCCCAGGTTATATGTTTAAGGGCGAGGGGATATTCATCACGGATGTAGATATAGCCTTGTTTGGCTCCTATGGCATAAGCGCCAATAATCATTCCCTCCAGGACCCGGTGAGGATTGCCTTCCATGAGACTTCGGTCCATATAAGCTCCTGGGTCTCCTTCGTCAGCGTTGCAGATGATGTACCTTGGTTCACTTTTAGCCTTTCTGGTGAACATCCATTTGGACCCGGTGGGAAAGCCTGCTCCTCCTCTTCCTCTCAGGCCGGATTTCTTGATCACATCTATGACTTCTTCAGGACTCATATCCCGCAAAACTTTGGATAAAGAGAGGTATCCGCCAACAGAGAAGTAATCAAAGATATGGGTAGGATCAATCAGAGCATTGTCTCCTAACACCAGGCGTTTTTGTTTCTTGTAGAAAGCGATGTCATTCTCTTTCAAAGCCTTTTCTTCTGTTACGGGATCCGTATACAAAAGCCGATCCACGATTTTGTTTTGGAGTATGGTCTCAGAAATGATTTCTCTGGCATCTTTAGGTTGAACTTGTTGGTAGAAGATGTCCTGTGGCTGAAGAATAATATTGGGTTCGGCTTCGCAAAAACCATGGCAGCCTGTGACTTTGAGATCGACTTTGTCTTCCAATTTTTCTTTTTTGATAACTCTCTCCAGAGATTCGATGACCTTCAACGAACCCCGCGCCTGGCCGCATGTTCCGGCGGAGACGGTGAGCACCGGTTTTTTAGAGGCTTTTCTTTTTTGAACTTGATCTTCAATGGTTTTTTTCAATTCTGTTATGGTTTTATTTTTTTTGATGTCCATCATTTTTTTTCTCTTTTTTCCTGTACTTCTTTAGAATAGAACCGACTTTTCTGATATTGGTTTGGGCATGATAATGGCCATCCACTACCACCACTGGACCGATGGCACAGCAGCCGAGACAGGCCACTGTTTCCAGGCTAAATTGGCCGTCTTGTGTGGTATCTCCAGATTCTATGGCCAACTGTCTTTCAAACTCTTCTAAGATTTTTGGTCCTCCTCTCACATGACAGGCTGTTCCCATACACACCGTTACCAGGTGTTTCCCCCTCGGTTTGAGGCTGAAAGACCGGTAGAAGGTGGCCACTGCCATCACATCAATAAGCGGAATTTTCAGGGTTTTGGAAACCAGATCCAGAGCTTCTTTAGGAAGATAGTTGTATTCCGCTTGAATGTCCTGCAGGATGGCTATGAGAGCTTTTCTTTGATGATTGTATTTTTCTATGAATGATTTCACTTTTTGGGTTTCAGCATTCACGGATTCTCCTCCAATCCTGTTCTTCATTCGGGGAAACCAGCAGATATCAGAGGAAAAGTTATGCTGTAAGGGAGAGAATTTTTGTTTGAGTTCATATCACCATTTGGATAAAGAGGACTTTATTTATCCGGCGTGTGGGTGATGGAGTGAAGGGGGAAGAATGGCTCTTTTCGGTATGATATTTATGACTCCTCCTCTGAAATTAAAAAGGTTTATTATAGAAAAAATAAGGTTTATTAACGAACTTTTATAACAGATATAATTTATTGTTGTCAAGATATTTTTCCCTTCTGCAAGCATCCCAGGGACTGGAAACACAGACATCTGAACTTAAGAATAAAAGAGATAAAAAGCCAGGGATAAGAGATTTATTAAAGGATGGGGATCAACGGCCAGAAAACAAGCGGCTGAAAAGCAGAAGGATTATGGATTCAACGGATTAGAGAAAGGGCATGTACTTCAGGACTTCATAGTCACTGACTTGTTTATCAAACTCCCTGGAGACATGCTTGTTGTACTCCTGGATTTCCCACTGTTTGTTGGCTAAAAAATTGTTGAAGATGTGATCACCCAGGGCTTCTTTGAGCAGGGAGCTCTTTTGCATGATCTTGATGGCTTCCTCGAGATTGCGGGGAAGAGTCTTGATGTCATACTTTTTTTGCTTGGAGTTGCTCATCGTGTAGATGTTTTCTTCTACTGGGTGGGGCAATTCATATCCTTGCCGGATCCCTTCCATGCCCGCCACCATCATGGTGGCAAAAGCCAGATAGAGATTGCAGGAAGGATCTGGGCATCTGAGCTCTATGCGGGTGGCCTGTTGTTTTCCCTGTTGATATTCAGGGACCCGGATGTAGGCTGACCTGTTTCTCTGTCCCCAGGCAATGTACACGGGTGCTTCATAACCTTCGATCAAGCGTTTGTAAGAATTGACCCACTGGGAAAGGACAGCTGAGATTTCGCGGGCATGGGTCATCAGTCCAGCCATATACTGATGAGCGATGGAAGAGAGATGATATTTATCATTTTTATCAAAAAAGATATTTTTCCCGTTTTTCCACAGCGATTGATGGACATGCATGCCGTTTCCGTTCTGCCCGTTAAGGGGTTTGGGCATGAAGGTGGCATAGAGATCATACATCCTGGCCACTTTTTTTGTCATGTAGCGGAAGAGAACACAGACATCGGCCATCTCCAGGGCGCTGAGATACTTGAGGTCTATCTCATGCTGCCCGTGAGCCACTTCATGATGATCATACTCTGATTCGATACCCATGTTTTCAAGAAGAAGCTGAATTTCCTTTCTGATGCCTCCATGACGGCCCCCAAAAAAATATCCCCCTTCGTCTTGTGGAGAAGCTTCTTTGTTACTGGAAAAAATGAAGAACTCCAGCTCGGGCCCCAGTTTGACATCTTCAATCCCATACTCTTTGCGGGCTTCGTTTAAAACCTTTTTCAGTACATAACGGGTATCTCCCTCATAGTGTTTTCCCTCAGGAGTGAGGATATCTCCGAACATGATGGCTTCTCTCCAGCAGGTGCGGTCATCGAAGGCTCTGTATTCCCAGGGGAAAATCCGGAATGTTTGAGGATCAGGTTTGATCAACAAGTCGCTCTCTTCGATACGCACAAATCCTTCCACCGAGGAGCCGTCGAATCCTTTTCCTTCACGGAAGGCTTTTTCCAGCTCTGTATTGGGAATGGAAAAATCCATTGGTCTTCCCAGAATATCAGGAAAGTTGATCCTCACAAACTCGATCCGGTTAGAAGGATCAAGCACAGTGTTGAGAACTTCCTCCTCACTCTGGTAACCAAACGCCTTGATGGTGGATTCTTGAGGCTTGGTCATGGTTCCTCCTTATATTCGGTTGATTGGATTCATTTTCTTGACTCTATTTAACGAAGATATCTTCAAATTCCTGTATGTGGGAAAAAAATAATTTTCTGTATTTGACCTGAAGCTTGTGGTTTCGTATCATTCTGACAGCCATAAAAAAATCGTATTAAACAATTAGTGAAATTTTTACCATTATTTATTATGAATGTCAATAAAAAAATTGAAAATTATTAGCTTTGTAATATAATTATGTATATAATGATACAATCGTTTGGAGGGTGATATGGATGATGACTTGGATAAGAAAATCATTAGAGTCTTGAATGAGAATGCCAGAAAGAGTTTTCGGGAGGTAGCCCGGGAGGTGGGGACTTCTGTGACTGGAGTGATTAACAGAATAAAAAAATTTGAACAATCAGGAGTGATAAGGGGCTATATCCCTCTGGTTAACCCAGAATATTTTGGCCTGAGTCTTATAGCCATCATTGCCCTGCGCATTTCTCAGGGAAAGCTTTTAGAAGCTCAAAGGGAAATTGCTGATGATCCCAGAGCTGTGGCTGTTTATGATATCACAGGAGAATGGGATTCATTGATTATCGGTTATTTCAAAGATAGACAGGACCTCAACTCCTTTGTGAAGGATATCCTTTCCATGAAATATATCGATAGAACAGTGACCCATATTGTATTGAACGCGGTTAAGGAGGAAAAGCGGGTTCTGGTTTAATCACTATCCGCAGAGGAAAGGGTTCCACCGCAAAGGCAAGATCCTTTGGTTTCAATTGTAAAGTTATTTTGCAAAGAGGGGGAAAAAGTTTCAGCATTTTGATTCTTCATTACGGTCTTAAATCTGGTGAAACAAGATAATAGTGGATTGGCATAAATATTGCTACTTTATGATGATGCAGACCATAAGGGAGCAGAGTTTTGAGTTTTGTTGGGCATAAGAGGTTTTGTTATAATATTTATATGAAAAATATAAATAAAATGCCGCTCATCCTCCCCTTGTTGTGCCTTTTTATCTTCTCCCCCGCTGCGGCTCAACAAGAAAACATTGACGGATTGATCAATAACCTCCAGCACTCTTTGAGAGAGAAAGATGTCTCTGCCTACCTGGAGAATTTTCACGCTGCACTCAGGGAGGATGAAGAAAGAAAGATTAGAACTTTTTTTGAACGATTTCAGCTGGAAAGCGCCTCTCTTTTCAAGGCCAGAAGGGGGGTAAAAGAAGATAAAGAAGCTCATATCTACCTCAAAGTGCTGTTCCAAAGCCATTATGCTGTAGTGATAGAAAACTGGCAGCTGGCTCTCATCAGGAAGGACCAGCTGTGGAGAATAAAGGAGAAAAAATTGGCTGGAGAGCCGAGAAGGCTTTACAAACTCAAGATTCCTTCACCAAGAGCCGAGAGGGTCAGGTTAATAGAGATTGAACATGTGGACATCAATCTCATTTTCAGAGATGCTGCTGTCTTTTATGATAATATACCTGAGTTGGAAACAGCTCTCCTCATCATCGGAAACGGTCATCTTCATTTTTCTCCCTCTGATAAGAATGAGAAGCACCAGCTTGAAATGCTCTACAAAAAGAAATTTCTCAAAGACAAACTTCATTATGTCTATCTGAGATTTTCTGACTATTTCTTCCATAACCATATCCGGATTGTCAGAGAAGAAGACGAGAAGAAACGCCGAATCTCTGAGGCGGAGATGAATGAGGCTTATTCTTTGTTTGTGAAGCATTACCCCCGCTCCTTCACCATTGAAAATTCACTCAATGGTGAATTGCTTTCTTTTTTACCTCAAGGGGATGAGACTGTTTTCGAGTTTGATGGCCGAAAAATAGGAAAATTCAGCTATATCTACTCTCCTTTTGCCCGAGAGGAAGTCAATCTCTTCCAGTGGAAAGAAGAAAAAATCGTCAGTCTTTACTCCCCGGCTGCGGGTGAGAACAAGAAAAAGCTTTTTCTCTCTTTCGGCCGCATGTTTGATGTCCAAGACTATATCATCGATATCGCTTTTGATCCTGAAGATTATTATCTCTCTGGGAAAGCGAAAATTGGGGTAAAAGCTGCAGTGCCCTCTCTGGATGGAGTAAAATTTAAGTTCCATCCTGATTTGGAAATTCTCCGCATTTTTGATGAACAGAGACGAGAATTGTTTTATACCCAAGATAAACTGAGAAAGATTCTGTATGTGTATTTTCTAAAGCCTCCCTCAAAGGGAGAAACCAGCTACATTGAAATCTATTATCGAGGAAAGCTTGTCCCTCCCAAGCAGATAGCCGATGTGGTGGCTGTCCCGCAGTTCCATGATGATGCGCTTTTAGCTCCATCAAACTATGATACTTACCTGTACAGTCAATCCTCCTACTGGTATCCTTCTCCCCCTGATGAAGATTATTTTAGAGTGCACTTGAAAATTATTATCCCTCCTGACTATGCTTGTGTTTCTAACGGAGTGTTGGTGGAGAAAACCAGGTTAAACGGAGTAGAGAAGGTGGAAGGGATAGAAAAGATTGGGAACTCTGTCTATGTTTTCAAGTCTGAATTTCCGGTCAAATATATTTCTTTTCTGGTAGGAAAATTGACTGAAATTGAAAAAAGCGAAGAGCCTCTCCCTCTGGCCTTCTTGAAGTGTTCCCGTCTTCGCTATTCTCCCAGGTGGATTTTGGATGAAACCAGAGAGATCCTTCGTTTCTACCAGGACAAATTTGGCCCTTATCCGTATGAGAAATTGACCATCGTCCAGAGAATCTGGCCCACAAGCGGCGGCCATAGTCCTGCTTCTTTTATCGTTTTGAATGAACTGCCTCAATTTCTTGGAAAAAGAAATGTTATCAATTCCCGCAGCCCGGTGGATTTTTCCCGCTGGAAGGAATATTTCATCGCCCACGAAATTGCCCACCAGTGGTGGGGTCAGGGTGTCACCTGGAAAACTTATCACGATCAGTGGCTGAGCGAAGGCTTGGCACAGTTTTCTTCCATCCTTTATCTTAGAGAAAAATATGGAGATGGTATTCTTCCTTCCATACTGAAAAAACTCACTCGATGGACGGAAAAGAAGTCAGAATGGGGAGCCATAACCATGGGATCTCGCCTCAGTTATTTTGATTTTAAAGCTTATCAGTCTATTATTTATGGCAAGTCTTCTCTGGTGTTGAATATGCTGAAAGAAATTATGGGAGAAGAGATGTTTTTTGAAGGATTGAGAAAATTTTTCGATGACCACAAATACGGAGGGGCCAGCACCCATGATTTCATCAGGACATTTAAAGAAATTTCAGACTATGACCTGACATTATTCTTTAAAGGGTGGTTTGATTCCCACCAGCTTCCTGAAGTCAAAGTGAAACACTCCCTCCTCAAGAGAGGAGGGAAGTATCTTCTCCGGTTTACTGTTGCTCAAAGGAGAAATCTTTTTGTATTTCCCCTCTGGGTGGAGTGGAAACAGGATGGAAAGGAAATCACTCGAAAGCTGCTGGTGGATAAAAGAGAATCCACCTTTGATTTTGAGTTGGATGACAGACCCACCAAAATCAAGGTGGACACCAAGAAAGCTGTTCCCGGCGAATTCGATTGATCTCCCTGCGGGGCTCTCTCATGATGGGGGGTTGCTCACATCTATGTTTAATCTCTTTATCATCTCATTCAGAGTGGTGGGTTTTATTCCCAATAAATGGGCTGCCTTTTTCTGTACCCCCTTGGCTTTTGTTAACGCTTCGGTGATGGCTTTTTTCTGGTAAGATTGAATCTGTTCCTTGAGATTCAGTTCATTCTGGATTTCTGAAGGTCTTTCTTTTTCATGGGATCCTACCAGAAAAGGAGGAAGGCTGGTTCGAGTGATAATCTTTGATTTGGTGAGAACCACTGCCCTCTCCACCAGGTTTTCCAATTCTCTGATGTTTCCCGGCCAATGGTAGCCTTCTAGGATTTCCATCACATCATCAGAAATCCCTATGATTTCTTTATTGTTCTCCTCGCTGTACACCTCTAAGAAATGTTTGACCAAGAGAGGGATGTCTTCTTTTCTTTCACGAAGCGGAGGCAGTTCAATTTTGATGACATTCAGCCGATAGAAAAGATCCTCCCGGAATTTATTTTGCTTGATGAGATCCTCCAGGTTTGAATTGGTAGCAGCGATCACCCGGACGTTGACTTTAAGGGTTCTGGTGCCTCCCAACATCATGAACTCTCGATCCTGCATGACCCGGAGCAGCTTGGCTTGAGTTTCCAGGTTGAGAGAGGATATTTCATCAAAAAATATGGTGCCCTTATCGGCCGCTTCAAAAAGACCTTGTTTTTGGCTTACAGCTCCAGTGAAGGCTCCTTTCACATGGCCGAAAAGGTGGCTTTCTAGAAGATCGGGGGGGAGGGAACCACTGTTGACCACAATAAAAGGATAACCGGTGCGGTCACTATTCTGATGTATGGCTCTGGCCACCAGTTCCTTCCCTGTTCCGCTTTCTCCCTGAATGAGGATGGTGCTTCGGGTAGGGGCAGAAGCTTTTATCACTTCGAACACATTGCTCATGATTTTGCTTTTGCCGATGATATTTTCAAAGCTAAATTTCCTGTTGAGTTCATCTTTGAGGCGGATATTCTCTTCTTGAAGTCTCTTGTGTGATATGGCTCTTTTCACTGTCAACAGGAGTTCATCGTGTTTGAAAGGCTTCTGAATGTAATCGAAGGCCCCTATCTTCATGGCAGAAATGGCTGATTCTATCGAAGCGTAGGCAGTGATGATGATCACCACAGTATGGGGATCTATCTTCTTGAGTCTTTTTAGAACCTCTATGCCATCCATTCCCGGCATGAGAAGATCCAGAAGAACCAGATCAAAGGTTTGAGAAGAGTATTTTGACAGAGCTTCTTCTCCGCTGGAAGACATCTCCACCTCATAACCTTCTCCAGTTAAAAGATCTCCCAGCACTTCGTGGATGATGGTTTCATCATCTATGATATGAATGGTTCCTTTTTTGGTCATGTGGTCACCCTAAGAGACGGAAACTTTATTCATTTTCTTTTTATCCAGATCCATGGGAATATAGATAGTGAACAGCGAGCCTTTCCCGCTCTCACTTTCCACTCTCAGATGTCCTTCATGTTCTTTAATGATAGCATAACTTATGGAAAGGCCCAGACCCGTTCCTTTGCCTATTCCTTTGGTGGTAAAGAAAGGATCAAAAATATGAGGCAGATGTTGGTCTTTTATTCCTGTTCCAGTGTCTTTGATTCTTATCACCGCTTGGTTGTTTTGCTGAGTCAGGTCAATTTTAAGGACTCCGCCGTCAGGCATGGCATCGATGGCATTGAGGATGATATTGATAAGAACCTGCTGCAGCCTTTCTCCTTGAGCCCAGATAGGGGAGATGGAAGAAAGATTGAGCTCTAATTTTATGTTCATGGTTTTCAGTTTATAATCGATCAGAGAGACGATCTCCTGCAGGCTTTGTTTGATATTGACGTGATAAAAGGATGTCTCAGAAGGGCTGCGGGCAAAGTTGAGGAGATTTTTGACAATGCGGGCTACCCGGTCGGTTTGGACCTCAATTTTTTCCAAAATGGGGGAGTGCCTGGAGTGAGTGAGCTTTCTCTGTAAAATCTGAACATAGCTTGAAATCCCGGTCAGAGGAGTGTTTATCTCATGAGCCACCCCTGCCGAGAGAAGGCCGATAGAAGCCAGTTTTTCTGATGTGAGGAGCTGCTGCTGGAGTGAAATTTTTTCTGTAATGTCCTCGAAAACGATCACCGTTCCGTAGGGGTTCATCTGGTTGTCGAGAAGAGGAGTCTTAGCAATATCGAATATTTTTTTTCCTCCAGACGGCATATCCAGGGTGATTTCACTCAACAGGCGAAAGCCCTTTTGGGTATCGGAAGGAAATAAAGCCCGAAAATTTTTTTTACCCAAAACGTCTATTAAACTTTTGTTGAGAACTTCGTTTTTCGTCCTTCCGAAGGTTTCCTCAAGAACTCGATTCCAGCCAATGACTTTTCCTTTCTGATCCAACACAGCCACTCCCACAGTCAGACTCTCGATAATATTTTCGCTGTAGTCTTTCAATCTTTGCAGTTCAAGGGCTCTTTGATTAGCTTGGTTGTACAGATAAGCGTTTTCGAGGGCTAAAGCTGCCGGAGAAGAGATGGTTCTCAGCAGTTCCCAGTCCTCAGAGTTGAGAAAGGTGTTATCATTTTTTTTGCCCATTCCCAAACAGCCGATGAGTTTATCCTCAACTTTTAGAGGCATAAGGTGAAAGAAGCCAAGAGCGGCAAGCTGGTTGAATTTTCTTTGAAGCTCTTTTTTTTCATTGAACGAATAAACAGAGAGGAACTCCTTTGCCTTTAGGTTTTTGTAGAGGCCATAATCAAGCTTGATTTTATTAGCAGGAGCTGGAGATTGACCCCTGGATTTTAAGATGATGAACGAGTCTTCTCTGTTGTTTTCAGGAAGAAGGAGAGCAATGGATTTAAGAGAAAGGGCATTGGCGATCAATTCCAAAAGAGAATGAGAGAGGTTCTCTAAATTTCTCTCTCTGGAAAGTTCTTTGGTGATGGAGATGAGAGTTTTGCGGTACTTGTAGCTTCGTTTGTAGAAGGCTCTGTCCACAAGGGATTGGAAAAGTTTTTTCAAGGGAGAAAAAAGAGTGGCTCCCAAGACTATAGCCAGGATTCCTAAAATCAGGGCGTTCAATCTGTATTCAGAAAAGATCTCGGTTTGGGAGCTGACAATGAAGTAAACAACCGCGATAACCACATAGGAAGATATCAGAGTGAAGGCCTTCTTGAGAAGGACCTCGAAATCCATGAGCTTATATCTGGAGATGGAATAGGCAAAGGTTAAAGGAATCAGAGCCTGCAGGATGACAGTCAGTTCGGCCGCTTTTGACGGTATTTGGCCGAAGATAAAAGGAAGGATATAAAAAATTGTAAAGGGGATGATTCCGAATCCTAAACCGTAGACAATCCACTTCAACTGTTTTTTGATCAACAGGTTGGACGGTTTAAGAGAACTGTGGAAGACGATGCCCAAAGTGATAAGAGAAAAAAGAGAGAAGTGAATGAGATCCAATTTTTCTGAGGTTTGGTAGAATCGGAGAAGGAGGAAATCTCCTATTTTTTGAAAAATGGGAATATGAAAGATTATTTTGAAAACAAGCAGAACTCCAGCAGGAATATACAGAAAGTAAACCGAGGAGGGTTTCCGTTTGATGATTTTTTTTCTGTGAGGGAAGATCAGGAAGAAATGGAGAAAGAGAGGAGGAAACAGGCAGAAGGCGATTTTATCCAGCCAGTAAAAGAGACTGTCTAGAGTGTTGAGTTCTCCTGTGGGGGAGAAGATGTAGAAGGAATAAAAAGTTAAGGAAAGGAGATAGAAATACACATAAGAGAGAGTGAAAGGCTTTTTTGATTGGAGAAAAACGATGACCCCTATGACCAGAGTGGTCAACCCGATGAGAGCAAGATAAAAGTAAATAAGATTGATCCCTTTGGATGTGAGATAGAAAGAAGGAAAGATCAGTTCTCCTTGACGGTTGATTTGATAGGTCACTTTTTGATTTGAATTCCAAGCCACCCAAAGATTTTTGGCCACATCTATCTTGTTTTCGGTGGGATTGTTGTTGATGGAGTAAAGAATGTCATCCTTCTTGATCCCTGCCAGATAGGCAGGACTGTTCACTTCCACTTTAACCGCTGTGAATCCATCTGATTTGAGCTGCCAGGAAACTCCATCGGAGGGCTCTTTCCAGGTGATTTTTTTGTAGATATTCAGCACTCCAAGAATCAGAAGAATCAGCACAGGAATGGCTGTGAGATAGGTTTTTTTTCTCATGACCGATTATCTCAGTGGAGCAGTTTTTTTTGTTTTCTGAGTAGATCCAAAAAATTGAATCATTTTGTTAAAAAATATATGGAAGGTTCAGTCTAATATGTGCCTCGACCCACCCCTTATGGCCCATTTTATGCTGGGTTGCTTCAGAAATTTCTTAAGAGCCACATCTTCCTTCAACCCTAATGGTTTGGTGTCTCTGGACAAAAAGGTACTCATGTAGTCATACTTGGGCTTTTTTGTGCTCTGAGGATGATCCAAACCGTTTTTTGCCAGCAAAAGATCAGAGGTATTCAGAGACTCATCTTGCTGGAAAGGCAGGAGAAGAGAAACCAGAAAGAAAGAGGTAATCATGGATAAAGCTTTGTTCTTCATCTTATTAAAAAAATAAACATTTCCTTTGTTTTTGTCAATAGAAGGGAAGACCCTAGTATTCCATCAACTAGGGGTGAGGGTTTGGGGTGAGGAAGCCCAAACTTGAGGGCTCTTTTCACCTCACAAGATAGATAAATTCACCCTGGGATTCATCCTTGGGGGCGATTTACTAATTTCCTTATTGGATTGAAAATCAATATGTTAGCCATGATCAGGAAATCGGAGTACAGCACTTGCGCCTCATCCAGTCCCCGGCGAAAAAGCCTGTGTTTTGAGTTTGCAAATATCGCTGAGGTCAGAAATCATTGGTCAGTTTTGAACCGTTCATTCTTCAGGAAAAATAGAACCAAAAATAATAATCAGAACAGAGGAAAAGAAGAAGTTATCAATTTGACAAAAAACAGAGCATAACCTAATATGAAATTAACCTAGATAAGAGATTTTAATTTTGACCAGAGCAAAAAATGCCGCATTTTTTCTGTAAATTGGCCAGCGAAGACGGCCACACTTTACGTCAGTCTTTTTTCGCTCCTTCCTCTCAGGAATGCCGTGCTCATTTTGAAGCGGAAGGTTTTTGTGTCCTTTCTATCAAGAGAGACTGGAAAAGAATATCCCTGCCTTCTTTTCCTTCACAGAAAAAAATCAAGGATAAAGACTTCATCATGTTTAACCAGGAGTTTGTGGCTCTTATAAGAGCCGGTTACCCTATCCTCAAGAGCATAGAGATCATTGTCAGCCGTATCAAGAATGTTCACCTCAAAGAGATACTGATGAAGGTGGAGAATGAGATAAGAGCAGGAAAGTCGCTTTCTGAAGCTTTTTCTTCTTATGAGAAAAATATTTCCAAAGTCTATCTTGCCGCTTTGATGGCTGGAGAGAGGAGCGGTAACTTGGCCAGCACTATCAGCCGGTATATTGATTATGCACAGGTCATCTCCAAAACAAAATCCAGGATCAGATCTGCTCTGAGTTATCCCACTTTGTTGCTGGTGTTTTCTTTTTTCCTGGTCGCTTTGCTCATAAATTTTATCCTTCCCCGCTTTTCTGAATTTTATGCTGATTTTGAAGCTCAGCTTCCGGGTATAACCCGCTGGTTGATGTCTTTTTCATTGGCAGTGAGGAACAATATTTTTCTGCTGTCGGGATTAATTTTTTTGTTGATATTGGTCTATATCCAGATGAGAAAAAGAGAGAAAGCTTTGGTCATCATGGACCAATTCAAACTCAGAGTTCCCTATGGTGGGGTCATCTGGCTGGAATCAGGGATTTCTCTTTTTTGCCGGACTCTCAGCCTTCTTCTCAGCGGGGGCATCTCTCTTCTTCAATCCGTAGAGATCGCCCGCCATGCCTTACCCAATAAATTCTTGGTCAGGAAGCTGGCCGGTTTGCCTGGACACATAAAAAACGGAGAGAGCTTGTCAAATTCACTGGCGAAATCAGGATTTTTTCCGCTCCTGGCTTTGGACATGATAAGAATAGGAGAAGCCTCTGCCAACCTGGAAGGGATGTTGGCCGAAGTGGCTGATGTCTATGATGAGAGGATCAAGGCAAAGATCAACACTTTTGTTTCTCTGGTTGAGCCCCTTATCATCATTTTTATGGGAATGATGGTGGCCGCCATGCTTCTCTCTATTTATCTCCCCATTTTCAATATCATAAGAGTAGCAAGATAATGGACAAATCAAAAAAAGAAGAATTTGAGAAAAGGATTGTCTCTGAAGAGGAAGAGATCAGAAAGCGGGCAGAGAGATACCATGTTCCCTACATTGATCTCTCCGCTTTTTCTTTGAACCGGGATCTGATCCAGTCTTTTCCTGTAGACTTTCTGTATAGATCCAATTTCATCCCTCTGGAGGAGAATAAAAATGTTTTGAAGGTGGCCATATCTGACCCTTCCGATATCGGGACCATCGATGCTATCGAATCTTACTTTGGTAAAAAGGTCCAGGTGAGTGCAGCTTCCGAAAGAGCTATCCATGAGGCCCTGAGAAAAAGTGAGACAGCCCTCCAGGTGCTTCGAGATGCCACCGAAGGTTTTGTCATGCAGGTTGTGGAGAAAGAAGGAGGAGAAGAAGAGGAAGTCATTTCTGTAGAAAAGCTGGCAGACCAGGATGGCTCCATCATAAAACTGGTCAATTCTCTTATTTTCACCGCTGTTCAAAAGAGAGCCTCTGATGTCCATATCGAATCAAAAGAGGAAGGGGTGACCATCAAATACAGAATTGATGGAGTTTTGAGTGAGACCATGGCCCCTATTGACAAGAAATTCCAATCCCCCATCATCTCCAGGATAAAGGTCATGTCTGATCTGGATATAGCGGAGCGGAGGGTTCCCCAGGATGGACGATTCCGGTTGAAGATCAAAGACAAGACTATTGATTTCCGCGTATCCATCATGCCCAGCATCTACGGAGAGGATGCGGTGATTCGAATTCTGGACAAAGAAATGATTACTGAAGCCATCTCCGAACTGAGGTTGGATTTGCTTGGATTTTCCGATGAAGTGCTGGCCAGGTTCCGCAGGTATATCGTTCAACCTTACGGGATGGTTCTGGTGACAGGTCCGACCGGAAGCGGCAAAACCACCACTCTGTATGCAGCTTTGACCGAGATAAAGGCTCCGGAGGATAAGATTATTACCATCGAGGATCCGGTTGAATACCAGATAGAAGGCATCACCCAAATTCCGGTTAACGAAAAAAAAGGCCTTACTTTCGCCCGGGGCTTGCGGTCCATTTTGAGGCATGATCCGGATAAGATCATGGTGGGGGAAATCAGAGATCCAGAAACGGCTCAGATTGCCATTCAATCTGCTTTAACCGGACATCTGGTATTCACCACCGTTCATGCCAATAACGTTTTTGATGTCATTGGCCGGTTTCTTCACATGCAGGTGGATCCTTACAGCTTCATCTCCGCCTTGAATTGTATTCTGGCCCAGAGGCTGGTGAGAGTCCTTTGTTCTTTCTGCAAAACCACAGCCAGATACAGCGAAAAAGATCTGGTTGAATCAGGACTGGATCCCAAAAAATACAAATCTCAGATTTTTTATGAAGCCCAGGGATGTCCAGAATGCAGTTACACCGGATACAGAGGCAGAACAGCCATAGCCGAGCTGCTGGAGCTATCGGATGAAATCCGGGAGATGATTTTAGAGAAAAAGCCTCTCTCTGAGGTCAAGAAAACAGCAGAAAAGGAGGGAATGGCTTTCCTGAGAAAAGTGGGAATGGAGAAGGTGCTGAGAGGCCAAACCAGCCTGAGGGAATTGAACAAAGTCACTTTCGTGGAATAGAGAATGATCTCATCAAAAGAACTGAAAAATAAAATGAAGGATTATTTCACCCTGACTCCCCGTCTCCGCTCTGTTTTCTACTTGGGAGCAGGGTATGTGAGCGGAATCCATTATTCTCCTAAAGAGAGAAAAATCAGGCATCATTTCATTTCTCCTCTTGAAAAGGGGAGCATTCAGCCTTCTTTCAACAAAAAAAATATAGAAAAGAGATCTCTTCTGGAAGAGAAATTGAAAGAGGGGATCGAAAAACTTCATCTTGCCGACCAGAAGACCGCCTGTCTGCTGCCTGAGCTGTCATTGAAAGCCTTTGTCTTTTCCTTTGATTCTCTCCCTTCTTCCCCTCAACAAAGGGAGAAGATTATCCGCTTTCGAGTGAAAAAACAGATGGCTTTTCTTCCCGCTGATGCCCGGTTGTCGTTTAAAGTGATAGGATCGGATCATTCAAAGAAGGTGGTTGTATCGGTGGCCCGGACCCTGGTGGTTCAGGAGTATGAAGATTTTTTCCACCAGCTGGGTTTAAAAGTCAGAATGGTGGGCTCACCTGTTCTCAGTCTTTATAATATGACGAGCAGAAATGGAGAGGATGAATTTCTGTTGATCAATATCGAAGAGGAATCCATCAGCTTTGTGGCTGTCATAGACTCTGAGATGGTGCTTTACCGCCAGAAGCCTTTCGTTGTGGAGTGGAAGGACCCTCCGCCTTTAGAGAAAAAAATGGAAAGCATATTTCAGGAGATAGAAAACACCGCTAACTTTATCGAAGACAATGAAAAGAGGAGAATCCAAAGCCTCTTTGTCCGCTTTGGATTTTTGGACACCGGAGGAGAAATAATCCCTGCATTGAAAGATAAATTATCGTTGCCTGTTTCGGAAATCGACATTCCTATGGATTCTGACCTGAATTTGAGACAGAGACAGCTATTATTACCTCTGATGGGGATTATTCTATGATGAAGCCGGATGGGATCAGTTTGAATCTCGCCTCTCAACCTTTGAGAAACAGGAGATTGTTTTACTTTCTTGTGTTAGGGATAGGGTTCCTGTTTCTGGTGGTTTCTCTTTTAGCAGGAAGCATATTTTTTTCCTACCAGAGCAAACTGGAAAAAACGGAGGTCTCCCTGGAGAAAATAAATCAATCCATCAGAGAAGCCCAAAGAATGAAAAGACAGTACACCACCCGCCTCAATGCCATATCTGAAAAGTACGCAGAGACGGTGGATTTGATCAACAACCTTATTTTTAGGAAGAGTTTCTCTTGGACAGAGTTTTTGACCTGTCTGGAAGAAGCCCTCCCTGACCGGAGTTACATTGTCTCCTTGGCTCCCACCCTCAGCGAGGATTTAAAGATGAAGGTGAGATTCAGAGTGGTCTCCAGGAATGTGGATGATCTTCTGGCTTTGATCAATAACCTGGAAGAATTGAAGTTCAAGCAGATCAAAGTGATGAGCGAATCAACTAACGAGCAAGGTTTTTTGATCTCTGATGTCTCTTTGAACTATGAAAGAACTTTTTAATATTTTGGATCAAAAGGAGAGGAGGATAATTGGCCTTTGCTGCCTTCTGCTGCTGGCGGCCTTTTTTTTCCTTTTGTTTGGGGCTGTGGGAGAGAAGAGAATATACATAAAAACCCTCAACACCATTTCGGAAAAAGAGGAAAATCACCACAGGTTATCCCAGGAAAAGGAACAGAAAAAAGAAGAATGGCTCAAATGGCAGAACGCAGGCCGGGATATCCAGGAGATAAAAGCCAAATATTTTTACAAAGATAATGATGTTTTTCAGCAGGTCAGGTCTGATCTGCGGGAGATCTTCCATCAAGCCGGAATCCATGTTTCCCAGATCATTTATGATTACGCCGAACATGAGAGCGAAAAAGTCAAAAAGGTGATAGTAAGCTTTAATCTGAAAGGATCCTATTTTTCGTTGAAGAGATTCCTCAATGTGGTGGAGCAGTTTCCCAAATTTCTGATATTGGAAAAGATCAATTTTCTCAACATCGAAGCCCAGGGGGGAGTTCTAGAATTGAGGATCATTTTGGCAGGCTATTATGAGAGTTGAGAAGAATGCCGCTTCCTGGTTGGTCGTTTTCTTGTGCACTGGTCTCCTGCTTGGAGGACAAGGGAAGGACCGGAAGAGCGAAAAAAAGGACTCCAAAGCCCCGGGAAGTCTTATCCGGAAAGAACTGCTGGTGGCGGAAAAAAAAGAACTTACCCCTCCTCAGCGCAACATTTTTTCTCCCCATAGGTCTGGAATCGGGGAAGAAATGAAGAATCTCGGAGTTACCCAAGATGTTGAAGTCAAGCCGGAAAACTCTGAACCAAAAACGCCTTCCTTTTCCACAGGCCTGAGATACATCGGTTATGTCCAGTACGGCCAGAGGATAGTGGCCCTGATTATTTTCGAAGGACAGGCGGCTGCTGTGGAGAAAGGAGACAGGATAAGCGGGCAGGTGGAAGCCGGGGATATCACCACCAAGGACATAGAAATCATCGGTCCAGGTGCGGAAATAAAGAAGTATCCTTTACAGGGAGAAGAAGAATGAAAAAAATATCAATTTTAGTCATAATAACACTTGCCTTATGGGGATGTACGGTATTGAGCCGGAGCTATAAGCAGGGAACCAAAGCAGCGGTCAACAAAGATTGGGATGAAGCTATCAAGTATTATGAGAAGGCGCTGGCAGAAGATCCTCAAAATTCCGTCTACCGGCTGGCTTTGGTCCGAGCCAAAATCGCGGCCAGCATTTCTCATCTGGAAGAAGCACGCAGGCTTGCTTACCTAGGGAAGAAAGAGGAAGCTCTGGCTGAGTACCAGGTAGCCCTTTCCTATGATCCTTCCAACAAAGCCATAGCCGAAGAGGCCAGAAGACTGGCTGAAGAAGAGGTGGAGGTGGAAAAGCCAGAAGAGGTCAAGATTGAACTCCCGGTTAAGCTCAAGGTGGATAAAGAGAAACTGCAGTTGAAATTCGTCAATGCCAGCCTTCGCTCTATTTTTCAAGCTCTGGCCAAGAGCGCCCGGATCAACATCATCTTTGATGAACAGTTCAGGGATGTTCCTTTCACCATCGACCTCGTGGATATGGGCTTTGAGCAGGCTCTCAATTCCCTTTGCCTGGCTTCCAAGAATTTCTACAGGATCATAGACGAGAAAACTCTCATCATCGCTCCTGATCAGCCGGTGAAGAGGGTTCAGTACGAGCTGAATGCCATCAAGACTTTTTATCTTTCCAACATCAATGCTCAGGATATTCAAGGGCCTCTCCGGCAGATGCTCCAGACTCAGTTCCAGGCTCCCAACATCATCGTGGATAAGAATTTGAATTCTGTGACCGTCAGGGCCTCTCCCCCTATCGTGGAGCTGGCTGAGAGGATCGTCCATATCTGGGATAAACCCAAAGGAGAGGTGGTGATTGATCTGGAAATCATGGAAGTCTCCCGCACCAAGCTCAGACAGTTGGGCCTGGATTTTGACCAGCATGGAGCAGGATTCAGATACAACGTTCCAGAAGAGACCACTGAGACAAGCTGGCTGAATTTGAAGGATATCGATTTTTCCAGGGCAGAGAATTACCAGATCACTTTGCCCACTTCTTTTCTGCAGTTTTTAGAACAGGATGCCGATACCAAGATCATCTCCCAGCCGCGTTTTCGAGGTGTGGAGGGAGAGAAAATTGAGTACCTGGTGGGAGACAAGGTGCCCATCCCCCGGACTACTTTCACCCCTATTGCAGCAGGAGGCATCAGCCAACAGCCGGTGACTTCCTTTCAGTATGAGGACGTGGGTATCGATGTCAAAATCACTCCCAGGATTCATCATGAAAGAGAAATTACCCTGGAGCTGGAGATAAAGTTGAGGTCATTAGGGGGGACAGGATTTGCCAATATACCCATCATTGCCACCCGGGAAGTCAAGAATACCATCCGCCTCAAGGACGGGGAGACCAATTTGCTGGCCGGATTGTTGAAGGATGAAGAGAGAAAGACATTGAGAGGGATAGCAGGTCTTAAAAATCTTCCTGTTCTGGGAAGCCTGTTCTCCAGCACCGACCAGACCATTCAGCAGACGGATGTCATTTTGACCATCACTCCCCACATCATCCGCACCATCCCGGTCAGTAAGGAGGATCTCAAGCCGCTGTGGGCCAACCTGAGAGGAGTCTCCCCCACCGGGGAGACAGTGAGTCCGCGGCCAGAAGAGGAACTTTCTGACCTGGAAATGATGCGCCAGCGGATGCTGGAAGAAAGGCAGAGAGGAAGAGAAGAGGAAACAGGAAACCTGGTGTTTCTCAATCCTTCCAATTTCGAAGTTCCTGCAGACCGAGAATTCCGGCTCAGCGTCAATCTCAGGTCTGACCAGGAAATCGCCAACATGTCCTTGACAGTTAATTTCAATGCTCAGGTCCTGGAGGTGAAGGAGGTTATTCAAGGGGGGATGATCAGCCGGCTGGGAGAATCTCCGCCCTTTTTGAAGAATGTGGACAATTCATCCGGGATATGCACCCTGGGCTTCTCCAGTCCTGAAGTGGACAGAGGACTCAAGGGAGGGGGCCGCATTGCCAACCTTGTGTTCAAGGCAAAAGCCAAGGGAGAAAGCACCATTTCTGTCAGCAGCGTGTCAGCCAACAGTCCCAGCGGTCAATCGTTATCCTTTGAAACCCGGGAGGCCCGGGTTGTGGTTCGATGACAGACACTGAATTCTGAATCTGCCGTTTAATAAAAATTTCATTTTCTTTTTTAATTCCACCGCCTAATCCCACTGGAAAGACCTTCTGTCATCACCAAAAAAAAGCTTCCCCTAAGCCGCAGACGCAGCTTTTTTGCGCATTAGTTATGAATGTATAGTGAGCATAGGTGAGGGATGGGGCTGAGGAATCTGCTGAACTGATTGTGAATGCATCACGGTTTTAGAAATGCTTTCCCAAGCCACAGACAAATTGACTTAAATCCGATATTTAGCTAAAATTTTGCCCATCGGCGGTGTAGCTCAGGCGGTTAGAGCATACGGCTCATATCCGTAGTGTCGGGGGTTCGAATCCCTCCACCGCCACTCTCCCCATCGTGGAAAAAGGAAAAGCGCCTTTGCAGGAGGATTTAATCCCGAGACAGACAAATTTTTTTCTTTGGTAAGAGTTCTTGTTCACTTACCTCTGGTCGGAAAAGACATGATCTTAACCGGATTCAAAAAAGCCATAAGGGAATACCACCTTCTTGAAAAAAAGGACCGAATCCTGGTGGCCTATTCAGGAGGCCTGGACTCTTCCTGTCTGCTGGCTTTACTGCTGGAGGTGGGAGAGGAATGGGATTTTGAGATATTCCTGGGACACTTCAACCACAAACTTCGCCCAGGAGCAGAGGAGGATGTTAAATTTGTACAAGATGTTGCCAGCAGACACTCACTGCCGCTTATCCTGGGTTCAGAAGATGTCCGCTCCTATGCCCACAAAAAAGGGCTGGGCGTGGAGGAGGCGGGGAGAAGGCTGAGGTATGAATTTTTAAAGAAAACAGCCCGGGAGCGGGGTTTAACCAAGATTGCCACCGGCCATACCATGACTGACCAGGCAGAAACTCTTCTGATGAGGCTGATGAGAGGAAGCGGACCTCGTGGTTTAGCCAGCATATATCCCATGGTGGAGGGATTGATTGTCAGGCCGCTTCTTCAGTTGGAGCGGGATGACATCCAGGATTGGATGAGGAAAAAGAGGATTCCTTACCGTATTGATGAAAGCAATTTTGATCCAAGATTTTTCCGAAACAAGATACGGATGGAACTCATTCCCTATATTCAGAAAAACTTTGAGCCCAGAATCATTCCTCAGCTGGCTAAAGCGGCTTCTATCCTGAGGGAGGAAGAGGTTCTGTTGGAAAGGTTAGCCCAGGAAAAAGCCCAGAGAGCCATAGTTGAGAAGGACCGCAGACTTTCTCTGGACATAAATATTCTCCATCCTGTTTCTCCTGCTTTAGGCCGGAGGGTGGTCAGAGAGTTTATTCATAGACTCAAGGGGAATCTGAAAGGAGTGAGCTTCAAAGATGTGGAATCTGTGTTGAGGCTGGAGAGGGGTAAAGAACACCATCTGGAGAAAAACCTCATCCTGTGCCGAGAAGAAGATTTGGTTTTCATAAAGAAACCCCGTACTCAGATAAGTTATGAATATCTGTGGGAGGGGAAAGATCCTGTGGAGATAAAAGAGATAAATTCGATATTCGAGGGAAATGAGAAGACCAGGAAACCCGGCCTTCATCTTGATTTCAATGATGAGGCTCAAGCTTACCTGGATAGAGAGAAACTCCGGTTTCCCCTTTTGATCCGCAACCGGCGGCCTGGAGATAAATATCAGCCTCTGGGGGCTCCGGGCCAGAAAAAGCTAAAAGAAATCATGAGGGCCAAGGGGATCCCTCTCTCGGAGAGGGAAGACAGGCCTGTTTTTTTCTCTGGGGAGGAGATCGTATGGGTGCTGGGGCTGCCTGTTTCTGAAAAATTTAAGATCAGCACCCAGACCAAGACGGTCTTTGCCATAAAAAAGTCATAAATGAGAAAGAGTTCATTTTCTGAGATGTGGAGAGTGAGGATAGGGATTTACAGCCATAAACAGCAGAGTTAGGGATTATACGGGCCAATTTAATCCTGGGCTAATTATTAGGGAGGAGAGAAATCTACCTTTAGAGATGATCCATCAGAGCACATGTTTAGCCCAGAGATTCATCATCAGAGGCCATTGACCTAAAAACTTGTTCTATTATCTTTAAAGAGGTGACTGTTATGGAAAGGGTGTTTTCTACTGTCTCAATGGTGACAAAATAATAAAACTCCATAACTGTCTCCCGTTCATATGAATTTCTCTTTGAAAAAGCGGTGAAAATGAAATCATGACCGTAAGAAAGAACAACCAGGGTTTTACCATCATGGAAGTTTTGGTGACCATGTTTATTCTGGCTGTGGTTTTGATCATGCTCATCGGATTTTTTGTGTATGGATACAATGTTTTCTCCAGAACAAGACAGGTGGCCTTTGCTGCCCAAATTGCCAAGCAACAGGTGGAGTTGATTCGCAACATGGCCTTTGAAGATATCCTGGCTTTACCTTCCTCTTCAAATTTCAATCATCCCCATCTCGATCATCCGGTTCTCGAAAATGGCACAGGCTCATACACCATCGAAGATATTCCTGAGGACAATCAGGATCTCATCAAAAAGCTGACTGTCACCATAACCTGGGATTATGGAGGGAGACAGATGAAAAAGAGCGTGGTGACCTATATCACTAAAGAGGGAATCAACAGGAGATAGGTCAAAGAGAATGAAAAGATTTTCGAAGAAAAGAAAATTTTCTCCTCCAGGGATCTCTTTAATTGAGGTGTTGATAGCTATAGCCATCTCTGCAGTGGTCATGCTGGCTCTTCTCTGGTTGTACTCGGCAGGCCAGAAGTATTTTCTTAACCAGAACGCGAGGGCCGACACGGTGGAGGACATTACTTTTCCTCTCGCCTGGATCACCCGTGATATAAGAGAAGCTATCCAGGTTGTCCCTGGTCCTGTGGAAGTGGATGGGACTTATTATTCGACCTCCAGAAGTGTCCTTATTCTTGAGCTTCCTTCTGTGGATCCCGGGACCGGTGAGATCATCAATTTTGGCCATGTCTCCGATTACATCATCTACACCCAGAATCCCGATTATCCCCGTAAACTAGAAAGGATTATCGATGCCTATGATTCTGATCCCCGAAAAAAAGTTGTGGCTGACAAAGTGTTAAATTTTCAGGTCGATTTTTGGACTGGAGATAATCCACCAGTCAATCCTTCGGTTTATTCTGATACCGCCAGTATAGACATTTCACTCACTTCCAAAGCCACCCATACAGGAGGAGACTTTCAGGAAACATTCCATACTCAGGTCAAGCTTCGGAACAAATCATTGTGACAAAAAGGGCCACAAACCATGGTTATCTGTTTTGGATAGACCGATGATAATCAAAAATAAAAAGAAGGGATAAAAACAATGCCCAAAAAATCCACACCTGAAAATTCTCCACGGGGATATGTGCTGGCTGTGGCTGTATTGGTCATACTGGTCATCCTTCTGATGGCTGTGCCTTTTATGTTTAAACTCTCCGCTCAATTCAGGATAACCGAGAAATCCTTCAAATCGGCCATGGCTTTCCATCTCGCTGAGGCCGGGATAGACAGAGCTCTTTGGGAATTGAACAATTGGAGTGTTTCCCCGTGGGTTGAGGGTGAAGATGGTGTCCTCACCCTGACTATCCATGACATGACCACCTCAGACGAGGAGGTGGTGGGAGATATCCATATCAGAGTGATGCCTCCTTCTGGCGAGAATCGCATGTTGGAAGCTAAAGGCCAGGTGCCCTTTGTTGGCCCCTGGACTGTGGACCGCACAGTGAGAGTGAATCTGGAAAAGCATCTGCGATCCATTTTCGATTTTGGCTTTTTTGCCCACCAAGGCATCGAGGCCAAGACTAACTTGTTTGTTGACAGTTATGATTCGAGGGAGGGAGCTTATGGCACGGGTAATGAAAGAGGGACAAAGGGACATACAGGCACTAACAACACCCAAAACCAGAGTATTTTCATTTCTCAAGGAAGCAGTTCTGAAATATACGGAAACCTGGCTTCAGGATTCGGAACAGACCCAGAGGGCATCGATGAAGTGATCGATATTCCAGAGGGGACAGATTTTAGAGGCGAAAAAAGAATTCTGCCTTCAGAATTTGAGATGCCTGAGGTGGATCTTTTGAATTTGCCCCCTCGGGATCTTTTCGAAAACGACTACGACTTCAGCACCTGGTATGATGAGTACGGCGAGCTGGACATGGCCACCTACTATCGAGGCGATTTTCAAAGCATCAAAAAAGAGACCACCATTCTCACCCAGGATGACAGCGGGGTGTACAGCTCCTTTGAGATTGTTACCAACAGCACCGTGCGGATTGAAGGCAATGTGGCCCTGTATATCACCGATCCCAACGGAGCAGAGTTTCTGATGAAGAACAACTCTTCGCTGGAAATCGCGGATGGTTCCTGTTTGACCTTGATTCTCGGCAATACCAGTTTCTACATGAACAACAACACTGTCCAGAATTCAAGCCAGGTTCCTTCCAATCTGATAATCCTGGGGACCGATGAATTCACAGGAGAGATGACCTGGGAAAACAATGTGGATACCCATGCCGCCATCTACGTGCCCCGGGCAGCGGTCAATTTCAGCAATGCGAATGTGGATTTGTATGGGGCTGTTGTCTGCAACTATCTTGAATTCAAAAACAACATGGATGTCCATTATGATGAGGCCTTGGCTGAATTGAGCTGGATCAAAGGCGGCATTCCATACTGGGTGGTGGTCTCCTGGCAGGATAGAAGAGCACAATGACGGAGGATTTGCCTAAACAACCAGATTTTTGTACAGGCTTAAATAGGAGCTGATGATTTTCTCTCCCCAGAGAAGAGAGACATAAGCGGAAGCGGCTAGAAAGGACCCGAAAGGAAGCGAATACTGAAGGTTTTTTTTCTTAAAAAAAATAAAGAAAACTCCCACCAAAGCTCCAGCAAAAGAAGCCAAGATCAAAACTAAGAAAGCCTGACGCCAGCCCAAGTACGCTCCTGTCATCAGCATCATGGTCACATCACCCATGCCCAGGCCTTCTTTTTTCCGCAGCAGATAGTATCCCCCGTAGACAAAAAGCAGGAATCCGGCTCCTGCCACCGCACCCACCAGTGACTGGGTCAGGTTGAGATGGGGACGGAAAGGCGAATAGACCACAGCCAGCAGAATTCCTGGGAGGGTTATTTCATCAGGAAGGATTTGATGGTAGAAATCGATAAAACCCAAAAGAATCAAAGCGCTTACGAACAGGCAGGAGGCGAAGAAAAAAAAGTTCAAAGAATGCTGGAAGTAGAGAAGAAGAAAGCTCAGCGGAGTCAGCATCTCCACCAGCGGATAGGAAAGGGATATTTTGCGGTGACAGTAACGGCATCTTCCCCTCAGGAAAAGATAGGAAAAGACCGGAATATTATCATAGATTTTGATTTTTCTGTGGCAGTGAGGACAGGATGAGGCCGGCTTTATGAGACTCTTTCTACGGGGAAATCGGTAGATCACCACGTTGAGGAAACTTCCCCAGGCTAGCCCGCAGAGAGTGATAAGGATTATCTTTTCCATGGGATTGACCGAGGCTCGGTTTTACCTGTTTCCTGATCATACAGGTAATCTTGTCCATCCAAGTCTTGGGGCAGAGATTCCAGAAGACCTGTTTCCACCAGTCGAGATAAATCCGAGGGATTGTGCCTGTATCTTTTTCTGAATTCTTCTATGGCTTGATTGATCCTTCTGATATCCATGGCTGCTTTCACCTGATAAAGATGGTTGGAAGCGATTTTTTTTATTCTCTCTTCTTCTGCTTCCCGATAAATCTCCAGCCAGGTCTTCCAGGAAGTTTCATAGTCTGCCAGTTTAAAAGCAGAATAGGCATAAAGGCGTCTGGCAACGGCAGGAGCTCCTTCTATTTTCATGGCCTTCTGGTAATATTTTTGAGCCAGCTTAAAGTCTTTCATCACCATCTGAGCGTAGTGGCCAGCTTGGAAGGGAAAGATCCACTGATTTGGATTTTTTTCCAACCCTCTATCCAAAACTTTCAACCCTAACAACGGATCTCCTGCTTCGTAGACGGCAATCAAAGCCCCCACCTCGTAGGGATCAAGATAGTGAGGGTCCAATTCAGAGATCACAGAAAAGATATGGTCTAAGTTTTTGTATCGATCTGCGATGGAGAAGTCGCTGTAATACTGAATCGCCCATAGATAGACCAGGTCAGCCAGAACAGAGGAGCAGCCCAAGGTTGCCAGCTTGAGGTGCTTTCCTGAAGGAATATAGATGATGGAGGATCCTGGAATTTTTTTCCGTGGAATTTTATCAGAGTAAATTTTCAATCCCATGAAAGAGGCCAAACTCAACACAAGGATAAACAAGACAAATTTTTTTTTCATGGATTTCAGATGAAGTCTCTTCTCCTGAACACCAGGACGGCCAGAAAGAGAATAAACAGGGAGTAACAGGCCCCATAAAGCGCGGAAAAAAGAAACAGTTGAGGAGGGATGGGCAGATGGTGGACCACTTCTGTCTTGAAATTGAAATTTTCCAGGTCAGGAAGAAAGGTGTACACAATTTGAGCCAGGACTTTCCCTATCCCTGGTTTCATCCTGTGGATAAGGTTTTCCAAACCCCAGGAGAGATGGCCTATGATATAAAAGGAAAGAGAAAAAACAGAGCTCAATATGGGAGTGGAAAAGCAGGAGAAGAGAAGAGCCACAGCCGTTATAAGGCAAACTTCAATAAAAATATAGAAAAGGGCGATCAACAATTCCCATTCTATACAGAAAGTATGAACAAAAACCAGAGCCAGAAAAATAAGGCTCATCAATGAAAGCATGATAAACAAAGTCAGGACCAGGCCGAAATATTTGCCCAGCAGGAATTGATAGCGGTGGATTGGCTTGGAGAGAAGAGTATAGATTGTTTTTTTATCTATTTCTTTATACACCAGGCCGGTGCCCATCAATATGGCCATCAGAGCTCCGAACAGAGAAAGAGAGGCCAGGCCCACATCCTTGGTGATCTTGACTCTATCGCCAACAGTCAGCAGAGCCATAATCCGTGAAAAAATGATACTGGCCGCGGCAAAGAAAAGAAGAAGATAGAGGATTCTATCTCTTATCGCTTCCTTGAAAGTATTGGCGGCAATGGCTTTTATTTTCATCCCTGCTTCACCATACCCACGAACAGATCTTCCAGTGTTTGAGTGCGGGGGATGAGAGAATGGATTTTTCCTTTGTTGGCTTGAACGATATCAAGGACTTTTTGGATTTTTTCTTCCTGGAAAACTTTAACCAGAATCTTTCCTCCATGAGAGGAGAGACACTCTCCAAGGGTTTCTAACCGGCTTTGTTCCACTCCTGAGACCACCATCTCCGTAAAATGAACCTCCTCTGAGATTAAGTCTTGAAGCCTTCCCTGATTGATGACCGCACCATTGACAATCATGGCCACTCGATCACATATCATTTCGATATCTTGAAGAATGTGGGAACAAAGAAACACCGTCTTTCCTTCTTCTTTCAGGTTAACCATCACATCCCTCATTTCTTTTCTTCCCAACGGATCAAGTCCTCCCAAGGGTTCATCCAGAAACAGAAGAGAGGGATCGTGGAGGAGCGCTTGAGCCAGTCCTATCCTCTGCAGCATTCCCCGGGAAAATTTCCTCAGTTGAACATGGGCTGCTTGTTGGAGGCCCACCAGCTCAAGGAGCCTTCTGATCTTATTTTCTTTTTCTTCCCCTCTCACCCCACAGAGCTGACTGTAGAAATGAAGAAATTCCCGGCCGGTGAGATAATCATAAAAATAGGGATTTTCAGGAAGATAGCCCACCTTCTCTTTTGCCTTTAAGGATAGATAAGGATGGCCGAAGATTTCTATGTTCCCCTTTTCAGGGAAAATCAAGCCCAGGATGCACTTGAGTGTGGTGGTCTTTCCTGCTCCGTTTGGCCCTAGATAGCCGAAGATTTCACCCTTTTCCACCTCAAGAGAGATGCCTTTGAGAATTTTCTTTTTTTTGGGAATGAAGCCCACTCTGAACGATTTGTGCAGGTCCTCGATTTTGAGTACCAAAGCCATGGCCTGTTTTCCGCTCTATGTTTAGAGAAAAATCCTCTCTTTTTCAGTCGGGAAGAACATGCTGGAGAGAGTCGGGATTGATAGTGATGTAGAAATCGCTGCCCAAATAGAGAAGAGGATGAATTTTGCCTGTATCCAGCACTCCTTCTTCGCTGAAAGCATTCTTTTGATGATGAACGGCGAGCACTTGACCCACAAACAGGTCGTGGTCGCCGTAAGCCCGGATATCAGCTGCCTTGCATTCAAATGAGACATAGGCTTCTTGAAGAACCGGCGATTTTATGATCTTTGAGGGAGAAAGTTTAACCTGGAATTCCTTGATTTTGTTCAAGTCATGGCCTGATTTTCTGCCCATTTGAGCCGAGAGCTTGACCTTTTCAGAGGAGAGAAAGTTCACTGTGAATTCTCTTGCTTCGGAGATGAGCTGGTGAGTGAGCCTTTTCTTGGAGATGAGAACAGCAAACAGAGGAGGATCAAAAGAAAGGGCGGTGTGCCATGCACAGGCCATGTAGTTGATGAGACGGTCCGTTTGAGCTCCCACCAGGGCTACAGTGTAAGGATAAAAATGTTGAAACTTTTTTATCTGGGTTGAGATTTTTTTCATGGATCTCTCCTAAGCGGATTGTCAGGTGTATGCAGACAAAGGCGTCATTCTAAACCTTTTATTTTTTCAGCATTTTTGAGCAGCCACTTTTGGGTGAACAAGTGTTCCCTGTTGGAGGCCAGGTGTATTTGGAGTTGATCCTTGATCTCTCCATCCGGGACTAAAGATATGAGCTTCTCGTATTTGGCGATGAGATTTTCTTCGGCGGGCAACAGAGATCGAAGCGCTTCCAGTCTCGATTCTCCGGGATAAAGAGAAGGCATAGGAGCAGTGCTCTTTTCCACTCCAGAGGTATCTTTGGCAGCATTTTCAATCTGGATCACATCTCCCATTTTTATCAGGATACCGGAGTTTTTGTCCCAGTGTCTCATATGGTCGATGGAATTTTTAAACAGACGCTGGCTGAGATCCTGATGATCAGAGAAGAGAAGGACATGTTTGAGGTACCGGTGCATGAGTTCATTTTCCAGGTGGGTGATTTGGTGCAGAAGCTGAATATGTTCTTTTTTGCCCCTGGCTGGGTCGGGCTGATAGCAGAGAGCTTCTTCGGCTCCATTCCTGGCCATGGCCTCCATCATGGCTGCAAACTGCTTGGAATGGCGGACCTCGTCATAGGAAATGTTAAGGATCATGTTTTGAATCCTGGGGAAAGCCCCTGGTTTGAATTCTGCTGATTGATAAAGATCTGTCACCATGTCCTCGGTCATCTTGTCCCTTTTTAAATTATCAATGATTTTGGGATAGCGCATCACTTGGTCAGTTTTAAAGGAAGGCGCTCCTCCCATTTGAGTGATGATGATTCCCAGCTGGAGGGAATGATACATTTCATCGATACCAATCTGGATGGTTTGAGCCCGGACATCAGTATTGAGCTTCATTATGGGATCTGAATAAAAATATTTCCCCTTGGGCATGGAATAGGCGTGGATAGTGTATTCTAAACTTACCGCCCATTCATGTTCTAAGGCCTGGTTAAGCAGCTTTACGGCATCTTCCCTTGTCTCTATGAGTTTTATTTTTTCCATTTGTTCTCCTTCTCTCTGTTTCTGGCTTTTTCGAATTATAATCATTTTTCCATAAAAAGAAAAGCCAGACCTTGGAGAGGGAAAATCACCCCTAAATTCATCCTTAGAGGTGATTGACCGCCGAGGCCTCTTCTGCCAAAATCATCAGCATATCACAGCCTTCATGGCCCTTCAAAGGTGCCTCATCCAAGGCAAATCGAGGCTGTGAATGAGGAGAGACAGAAATTCCTCTCCCGCCCTCCTTTTGCTTACCCCCTTGCGGCATCAGTCAAGGGGGTAAACTCTTCAGGCTCCAGCTGATCATCAATGGGCCGCTGCTGTTTAATATATTGGAGAAAAAGATGAATACTGTTTTCCTCCAGGATGATTCTTTGGCTGGTTTGGCGCTGCCACTTGATCAGCCGAATCATGCCTTCTTCCATTTCAATGCAGGTTATGCCGTTGGTGTAGCCGCAGCAGCCATCATTAAAGTAACAGGGAACAGGCCATTCTGAATGAGGAGCAAAGGATTTGGGTGGGATTCCCTGTCTTTTGTGGAGGATATTTTTTATCTGCTGGTTTATTTCCTGTATTTCTTTTTTGATTTTCGGCTGGTGTGGGGGAGATGATTCTTTGTATCTATTTTTCAGATGTTGAAGTTCCATGCGGAGGCGGTCGTAGTGGGTCAGAGACCCGAACACAGCTCGATGAGTATGGCCGCAGATCAGAAGGACTCTCTTCTTTCTGGCCCAGTGGTAGTATTTCAACTCCAAATCATCCCGGATCTTGAAATTTTCTGCCGGCCCGTCCATGCCGATACGGAAGAGCTTTTGGATGGTTTTCCACACACATTGTACAGCCCAGCGGCTCACCCGCCAAGCCTTGTCATCGAAGAATCGTCCTTGATGTCCGTGAATAAGGAAAATGTGTTTTCCTAAACAGATCCCCTCCCGGTGATCCACCTCATCCAGAGTGTGGATACGGAGAGCCTGGTAGAACTTTCGGAATCTTTTGAGGGAGACTTCTTTGTCGTGATTTCCGTAGATTCTCAATTTCTTTTTCTGGGGGCTCTGGAGAGACATGGCCACTTCTTTTTGGATAAGCTTCTGATAATGGGGGAGAATCTGGTCATAACGGTTCTCCCAGAGTTCTTCGTTGTCTCCCAGCAGTATAAGCTTGAAACCTTTGTTTTTATAATAGGAAAGAGCAGTCCGGTAGAGGTTGGCATTTTTTCTGAAGTCATCCGCAGCACTGGCATCACCCTTATGATGATCAGAAAAAATAACCACCCGGTTCCTTTCCTCATGGAAAGGGATGAGGTTTTCTGGCTTGACGGCTTGTTTGTGAATCTTGTTAAATTTTTTATTCATCCTGTTCCCGAACATGTCTCTCCTCTTCCCTGACCAATTTTTGCCCATCATACCATAAACCTGGGGAGAAAGCAGGCCCTACCCTGTTTTTTTCCAAAACCATGATGAGAATAAATAAATATTCTGATTGACTCCCTATCATGGAAATAGAAATGGATATTTTTAAAATTTTCTTTTTTCTGTATAATTCCAACATGCTTGAACTTACCATGGATTTTAATCCTGAAGAGTTGACAGAATGAGCGCTTTTGGAGGAGCTATAAAAGAAAGCCAGAAGTACGATATCGCCCTTATGGGGATTCCTTTCGATGGGAAATCTTGTTATTTGAAGGGAGCCGCCAAGGGTCCTGAGGCCATCCGTGCTGCCTCCAAGGGGGAAGCCACCAATTCCTGGACAGAGCTGGGAGTGAACCTGGAAAGAGAAGTGGTCATGGTGGATTTGGGAGATGTAGAAGTCAGGGGAGACTTTTTAACCCTTTCCTCTGTTATTGAGGAAAGAATCAGCGCCATCTTGAAGAAAAAGGCCGTGCCTTTTGTGTTGGGAGGGGATCATTCCATCAGTTATCCGATAGTAAAGACCTTCTCCAAAAAATTCCGTGCTTTGGATATTCTTCACTTCGATGCCCATCCCGACCTCTATGAGCAGCTTCATGGAGACCGTTTTTCTCATGCCTGCCCTTTTGCACGGATAGTGGAGGAAGGCATAGCCAACAGACTGGTCCAGGTGGGCATCAGGGCGGCCACCACACAGCAGCGGGATAAAGCTTCTAGGTACGGAGTGGAGATGATTGAGATGAGAGATGTCTGTAAGTTACCGCCTTTGGCGTTTTCAAATCCTTTGTATATATCTTTTGATATGGACGCCCTTGATCCTGCCTTTGCTCCTGGAGTGTCCCATCACGAGGCGGGAGGGCTCACCACCCGTCAAGTGCTGGATATGATGCATTCCTTGGAGGCAGAGATTGTGGGAATGGATGTGGTGGAGCTCAATCCAGACCGAGATCCTTCTGGCATCACCGCAGCGGCTGCGGTGAAAATCATAAAAGAGGCGGCAGGACAAATTGTGATAGTAAGAAAAACAAGACAAAAGGAGGAATCATGAAACGCATCACTGTCTGTTTTCTTGCTGGATTCATAGCCCTAGGGCTTCTCTACAGTCAGAATCCAGAAGATTTTGATAGTTTTTTCGTGGATAAGACCATGCGTATTGATTATTTTCATACCGGAAACGCCGAGGAAGAATTCATCACTGTGGACAAAATTTATCAGCAGGGAATATGGGCTGGAAGTCAACACCACCTTATCGATCACTTCAATAACGGACGCTATTACCTCAAAATATACGATCTCTCCACATATGAACTTATCTATTCTAGAGGTTTTGATAGTTATTTCGGGGAATACAAGACCACCGATGCTGCTTTAAAGGGAGTGAAAAGAACCTATCACCAGTCAGCTCTCATCCCTTTTCCCAGAAAGAAAATCGTTTTCACTCTGGAGGTGAGGGACAGAGATAATGTTCTTCATCCCCTTTTCAACCAAAAAATCGATCCTGCTTCCATCAGTATCATAAGAGAAAAACCAGACACCCAGGTCAAAGTTTTTCCCATTCTTAAAAGCGGAGATCCCCACCGCAAGGTGGACATTGCTTTTATTGGTGAAGGTTATACCCTCCAGGAGGTGGAGAAGTTTCAATCTGACTTAGAGAAGTTTCTAGCGGTGCTGTTTAGCCAGGAACCATACCGGAGCCGCAAGGATAAATTCAACATCTGTGGTGTGTTCAAACCCTCACAGGAAAGCGGGTGCGATGAGCCCCGTCATGGAATATTCAAAAATACAGCTCTTAACGCCAGTTTTAATTCTCTGGGCTCAGAGCGCTATCTTCTCACAGAAGACAACAAAACTCTTCAGGACGTGGCTGCTTGTGTACCCTATGATGCTTTGGTCATCATGGTCAACCATAAACGCTACGGAGGCGGGGGGATCTATAACCTGTATTGTACCCTGAGCGTGGATAATCAATGGTACAAATATCTCTTCCTTCATGAATTCGGACATTCTTTTGCTGGTCTGGCCGATGAATATTATACCTCTTCAGTGGCTTACAACGAATTCTATCCTCGAGGAGTTGAGCCCAGAGAGCCGAACATCACCGCTTTACTGGACCCCCAGAATCTTAAATGGAGAGAACTGTTGACCCCAGGAATAGAGATCCCTACTCCCTGGGAAAAGAAGGAATTCGATGAGATGGATAAGGCTTACCAGAAGGTGCGGCGCGAATTGAACCAGAAGATCGCACGGATGAAAAGGGAGGGAGCCCCTCCATCTGAGATTGAAGACGTGGAAGAAAAATCAGAACAGCTCTCCAGAAAACATGCTCAACAGGTGGATGCCTACCTCTCCAAAAGCAAGTTCAAAGACCAAGTGGGAGCTTTCGAGGGAGCTGGTTACTCCGCCCAGGGCTTGTACCGACCCATGTTGGACTGCATCATGTTCACCAAAGGAGCCAAGCCTTATTGTGGAGTGTGTGAACAGGCCATTGTTCGCATCATCAAACACCTGAGCCAATAGAGCCTGGTTTTAACCTGCATTATTCATAAATTGAAGGTTTTCCCAGAAGAAGTCATGAATTTAAGGGGAAATCGGGACATGAATCGAATTCTCCTGAATTCGGTATGGTGTCCCTGATTTCCTTTTTCATGGAAATCAAAAACCTATGTGAATAATCCAGGTTAAATCATTTCTGCTATTTTCTCCAGCCAGTGTTTGTCGTTTTCAGTGAAAGCATCGAATTTCCGGCTGTCCACATCCAGCACAGCCCAGGCTTCCCCCTGTCTATCCAGAAGAGGAATGACTATTTCTGATTTGGCAAGACTGTCACAGGCAATATGTCCGGGAAACTTATGAACATCGGGCACCACTATGGTTTCTCTTTTTTGAATTCCTGCCCAGCATACACCCTTCTTCTTCTCTAAGACTAAACAGGCTAATGGTCCTTGGTAAGGTCCTACAGTCAATTCTCCTTTATCCAGGAGGTAAAAGCCAGACCAGGAGAAATGAGGCATCTTGGCATGGAGAAGGGCTGCCACTGTGGCCATACGAGAAATCCTGTTTTCTGTCTCGGCCAGAAGTTCTTGAAGCTGGCTGAAAATTCTCTGGTATCTTTTGACGAGATGATTTTCATCCAACATAAATGTCCTCCTCCCAGGCTGTACTGCTCCTTTCCTAAGTCTATGGAAATTTAGCACGTTGCCCTAAGCGAGTCAACTTGGAGGAGAATTGAGTAAGCATCTCTTTTTCCGTGATAGGGGGTGAGGGAGGGGGGTCGTCAGCACGCTTATTTTCCCCACCGAGTCCTCGG
>JBKHJA010000102.1:0-9371 GCA_046538375.1 Candidatus Aminicenantota bacterium | reverse complement strand
ATAATTTTTTTCATTTTAAGGAGACAAATGATGGATTATTCCGCTGTGGAGAAAGCAAAGGAATATTTTGGTCAAGTTGTAGAGGAGCAGCTAAAAAGGGTGGAAGAACTGAAAAAAGCTGCGGACTGGATTGACTATGCTGAGCTCAAGCCTATCATCATCGGCATTATTGGCGGCGATGGCATTGGTCCCTATATCGCCAAAGAAGCAAGACGGATTTTGGAGTTTATCTTGGATGAAGAGTTCAAAAGGAAAAAAATAGAGATACGGAATATCGAAGGATTGACCATCGAGAATCGGGCCAAACACAACCAGGCCATCCCTGATGATATCCTGGAAGAGATCAAAAAATGTCATGTCCTGTTGAAGGGTCCCACCACCACTCCCAGAAGAGGAGATCCGTGGCCCAATATCGAGAGCGCCAATGTGGCTATGCGCCGATATCTGGACCTGTTTGCCAATGTAAGACCGGTCAAGGTGCCCAAAGAAGGCCTTGATTGGACCTTTTTCCGAGAAAACACAGAAGGGGCTTACATCATGGGCAGCAAAGGCATAAATGTCACCCATGATCTAGCCATGGATTTTAAGGTCATCACCACTCAAGGAGCGGAAAGGATTATCCGCCTGGCCTTCGAGTATGCCCGAAAGAACAATATCAATAAAGTGACTATAGTCACCAAAGCCAATGTGGTCAAAACATCTGATGGAAAGTTTCTGGATATCGGGTATAAAATCGCCAAAGAATACCCAGAGATCGAATGCGACGATTGGTACATCGATATCATGACCGCCAAACTGGTTGATCCCAAGAGAAGAACTCAGTTTAAGGTGATGGTGCTGCCCAACCTGTACGGTGACATTCTTACCGATGAAGCCGCAGAATTCCAGGGAGGTGTGGGGACGGCAGGAAGTGCCAATATCGGAAAACGCTACGCCATGTTTGAAGCCATCCATGGTTCTGCACCTCGGATGGTCAAAGAAGGGCGCGCCCAGTACGCAGACCCGTGCAGCATGATCCGTGCTGCGGCCATGCTGGTCAGCCATATCGGTTATCCTGAAAGATTCAATAATCTGGAAATGGCTCTGGACATCTGCGGCCAGTATGAAAAAAAATTACAGATCACCGGCCGCTCTACTGGAGCCACTGGAGCAGAGTACGCCAATTATCTGATGGAAACTATCCAAGATCCTAACTTGAAAAGTAAATGGGAAAGTTATAGAGCTAAAGAGTAACCGGTCTGAACTCTTCCTTGACTCCCAAGAGTATATGAATTATATTCAGGCAGGAAAACAAAGGCTCTTCTTCTGAGAATGTCCTCACCGGAAAAAATGGGAGAGAAGAAGACCCGATGATAATATGACCCTTGGTTGTTTCAATTTATAATGAACTAAAAAACAGGAGGTATGATAATGAGAAAAAAAATAACTGTTGTGGGAGCTGGTCACGTGGGAGAAGTGACCGCTTTCAAAATCGCAGAAAAAGAATTGGGTGATGTGGTGCTGCTGGATGTCATTGAGGACATGCCCATCGGAAAAGGATTGGATATGCTGGAAGGAGGACCGGTGGGAAAATACGACACCCGAATAAGTGGAACAAATTCATATGCTGATACAGCCAATTCCGATATCGCGGTGATCACGGCTGGAGTTCCCCGAAAACCGGGGATGAGTCGAGACGAACTGGTGGGAACGAATTTCGGCATCGTGAAATCAGTCACCGAGAAATTGATTGAATACTCTCCCCAAGCCATTCTCCTTGTGGTTTCCAACCCTCTTGATGCCATGGTCTACACAGCTTTCAAGGTGAGCGGATTCCCCAAAAACAGAGTTTTTGGAATGGCAGGAATCCTTGACACCACCCGCTTTCGGTCCTTCATCTCCATGGAGCTGAATGTGTCGGTAGAAAGCATCCAGGCTCTGGTGCTGGGCGGCCACGGAGACACCATGGTACCCATTGCCCGTTACACCACTATCGCAGGAATCCCTCTCAGCCATTTTATCCCTCATGACAGGATTGAAGCCATTATCGAGAGGACCAGAAAAGGTGGCGGTGAGATCGTGAAGTACCTCAAAACAGGCAGTGCTTACTATGCCCCTTCCTTGGCTGTTGCGGAAATGGTTGAATCTGTCATCAAAGACAAGAAAAAAATATTGCCCTGTGCCGCCTATCTGGAAGGAGAATACGGTATCAATAACCTCTATTTCGGGGTTCCTATAAAATTAGGAGCCAACGGCGTGGAAGATATCATCGAAATTGAGCTGACCGATGAAGAAAAGGAGGCTATCAAGAAATCAGAGGCTGCTGTCCGGAATGTGGTGAACACACTCAAACTTTAAAAAAATGGCAGAACACAGGATCAAAACTCCGGTTAGCGATGAGAAGATTGCCCAGCTAAAGGCTGGAGATAGAATCTATATCACCGGTTATCTGTATACGGGCAGAGATTCTGCCCACAAAAAACTTATTCAGCTGGTGAAAGAAGGAAAGGATCTTCCTGCAGATTTGAAGGGTCAGTTCATCTATTATGTAGGCCCTACCCCGGCCCGGCCGGGCAAACCCATAGGTTCCGCTGGCCCTACCACCAGCTACCGGATGGACTCTTATGCCCCTACCCTTCATGCCATGGGCTTGAAAGGAACCATAGGCAAAGGTTCCAGGAGTGAAGAAGTCAAAGCAGCTTTAAAAAAGCACAAGGCGGTTTACCTGGCTGCTGTGGGGGGAGCAGGAGCTCTGATATCCAAGAGCATCCAAGATTCTGAAGTCATCGCTTATCCTGAGCTAGGCCCCGAAGCGATCAGAAAAGTCAAAGTCAAAGACTTTCCCTGCATTGTGATCAATGATATGTACGGGGGAGATCTTTATCAGGAAGGAAAGAAGCAGTACGCTAGAGACTGATATTATTTATCCTGTTAGGGATTCCTCATCTTGTTTGGGCCTCTCAGTGGACAGGTTCACCCCTGAGAAGAATCAATCCAAAGACATCCTCAAAAAACACCTAAAAAGGAAAAAGAAATGAAAATTCACGAGTATCAAGCCAAACAAATCCTCCATAAATATGGGGTTCAGATACCCAAGGGAGAAGTGGCGGAGACTCCTTCTGAAGCACGACAGATTGCTCAAAAAATAGGTGCTCCCGTGGTGCTTAAAGCTCAAATCCACGCCGGCGGCAGGGGCAAAGGAGGAGGGATCAAAATTGCTGACAGCCCTGATCAAGCAGAAAAAATTGCTCAGGATATGATGGGCATGACTCTGGTTACTCACCAAACAGGACCTGAGGGAAAGCGGGTGCGGAGAGTTCTGGTGGAAGAAGCTCTTGATATTGATCGGGAACTTTATGTTGGCGTGGTGGTGGACAGAGCCAAAGAGGCGCCTGTGGTCATGGCATCTTCCGAGGGAGGAGTGGAGATTGAGAAAGTAGCCGCAGAGACTCCCCAGCTTATATTCAAAGAATACGTGAATCCAGCTACCGGCTTTCTCACATTCCAGGCCCGAAAATTGGCTTTCAAACTGGGGCTTGAAGGCAACACCTTCAAACAGGCTGTAAAGTTCATGTTAAGTCTTTATAAAGCCTTTGAAGCCGCCGATTCTTCTCTGGCTGAAATCAATCCTCTTCTCATCACCAAAAGCGGAGATGTGCTTGCTCTGGATGCCAAGATGAATTTCGACGACAATGCTCTGGCCCGCCATCCTGAAATCAAGGAAATGAGAGATTTAAACGAGGAGGAACCTCTTGAGGTCGAAGCTTCAAAATACAATTTAAATTACATCAAGCTGGACGGCAATGTGGGCTGTATGGTCAACGGTGCGGGTCTAGCCATGGCCACTATGGATATCATTATGCACTCGGGCGGAATGCCGGCGAACTTTCTGGATGTGGGTGGCGGCGTTTCAGAAGAAGCGGTCAAGAACGCTTTTAAAATTTTGGTTTCTGACCAGGATGTCAAGGCGGCCTTGATCAATATTTTTGGAGGAATTGTCCGCTGTGACCTGGTGGCTAATGGTATTGTCAAGGCAGGCAAGGAGATCGGACTTCAATTGCCCATGGTGGTCAGACTGGAAGGAACCAACGTTGATTCAGGAAAGAAAATCCTCCAGGACTCTGGTCTTTCTTTTTATCCAGCCGGGAGCATGAAAGAGGCAGCCGAAAAAGTTGTTCCCTTAGCTAAAAACCAACAAAGGAACGGCCAATGAGTATCTTGGTAGATGACCAAACACGGGTGGTTATCCAGGGGATCACTGGAGGAGAAGGGACTTTTCATACTCAACGGATGCAAGAATATGGGACCAAAGTTGTGGCCGGAGTTACTCCTGGAAAAGGAGGACAAAAACATCTTGGGATTCCAGTTTTCAACTCGGTGGAAGAAGCTGTGGCCAAGGAAGGAGCAAATGCCTCTGCTGTTTTTGTCCCAGCTTTCTTTGCTGCTGATGCTATCATGGAGTCCGCTGATGCCGGCCTCCGTCTGGTTGTCTGTATCACCGAGGGAATTCCAACTTTTGACATGATCAAGGCCAAACAATTCTTGAAGGATAAACAATGCCCCCTCATCGGTCCCAACACTCCGGGGATAATATCTCCTGGCAAGTGCAAAATCGGGATCATGCCCGGCCATATCCATACTCCTGGATCCGTAGGGATAATATCTCGATCCGGTACTCTCACCTATGAAGCTGTAGACCAGGTGACCAACCTTGGTTTTGGACAATCCACGGCCGTGGGAATCGGTGGTGATCCTATCGTGGGTTTAAGTTTCACTGACCTGTTGCAGCTCTTCAAGCAAGATCAGGAAACCGAAGCTGTTATAATGATCGGCGAAATCGGAGGGACGGCTGAGGAAGAAGCAGCTGAATACATAAAGGAAGATTTTTCCAAGCCGGTGGTGAGCTTTATCGCTGGCCAGACTGCTCCTCCGGGGAGGAGGATGGGACATGCTGGGGCCATCATTGCTGGAGGAAAAGGGACAGCTAAGGAAAAGATGGAAGCCTTGGAAAAAGCTGGGGTTCACGTGGTCAAAAGTCCCGCAGAAATCGGCCAGATGGTCAAAAAGGCTCTTCGGTAAACTGAAGCAGGAAAGCTGTCAGAGTGGCCCATAGAGATCCTATCTTGCCCAGCGTTTATAAGGAATGACAGGAAGCTCTTTTCCCTTTATCCATCTGTAAAAAGGAAAAATATCACCTGCATATGGAACCAGGTCAAATTTCTGGTAGCGGATGAGTCCATATTGAGACTGAGGCTCGAGGAGACAGGGAATCAGGTTGGCTCCTTCCTGAAAACAGGGTATATAAAAATCACCTTTCTTGATGATGGTTTGAACAGCGGCTTTTTCCAGGTCAATCATTTGGGGAGGAAGATAGTCATATTCAGCAGGGACAATATCTTTTATCTTGTAGAGTTCCACTTCCAAAAGAGAATCCTGGGTAAAAACATCCACCTTGATATCATGTCTGAGCAGAGTTTCCACTACCTGTTGATGAGCGGATGGAATAACATAACCCAAAGGCCGAGAAACGCTTATAACCGGCTCCACGTCAGGAAACCAATTTCTCACCACTTCTTCCACCACCTTGTATTCAGAAGGATAAGCATATGGGGCCACATCCTCCCTGGTAAGAGGCTCACCAGCCTTTTTGTCCGCCTTAAGGGTCCCTATAATCGGAGTCTCAGCCTGCTCAAACTTTTTTATGACTAAAAAGGGCTGGTTTTCGTCCCGAACATATTTCATCCGCAGGTGAATCTTATCCTGTTCAGAATATATCTGGGCTTTTTTCAAAACGTTCTCCCGTAAACTCCTCACCATGGCAATAATCTCTCTGCCGTGTCGCGCCACGCTTTCACTGAAAAAACGGATTCCAAGGTATTGCCAACGGGTTCTTTCTTTCAGGGTTTGGATATCATGGCGGGAAGCTCCCTCCTGGATAAAGGAGAGTGATTCATAGATTCCCAAACTGTTGCGGCCATCGTTGAGGTCTGTGGTGCTGAAACGCTTCATCATTTCCTTGTTTGGCAAATCTTCAGAGCGGTACCGCACTCCAGCTGAAGAGTCGATTCCCATGCGCTGGGTGATCAAATATTCGTGAAAGGCAATGTCCTCCTCTATTAGATCCTTTTCCACTTCAGCCAAAATGGTGTGTCGAGAAAACTCCTGCAGTGTGTGACTGATGTTGGGATTAGAAACGCATCCTATGGAAAGATGGTAGTAACTGTCTCCTTTCTCATGAACATCCATGGTCAACTCAGGCATCCAGTTTCTAAAAACATGATGGATTGCCTCAGACTCAGGCGCTTCCAATTTGACATGATCCCGGTTTAAATCCAAATCCTGTTCGTTGCGGCGCTGGTTGAACCAGTTCCCGTAGGGGTTTGCCTGAGGTATTATCAAAAAATTCATTTTCTTCAGCAGCCCCTTGAGTTTCCCTGCAGCCAAGTCTCTGATAAACCACAAGGCAGCTTCCTTAGCCGATTGTTCATTGCCATGTTGTGAAGCGATCAGGAAGAAAGTGGGCTTGGAGCGGTTGAGCTTTTGAGGAAAATCCGCTCTTTCTTCTGATATGATGCAAAGAAACAGATCTTTGGCCGGGTACTCTTCTCTCTCCTTTGTGCACCCGATGATCTTTACCACCAGGTTTGGGGAGAGATGATCCAATCGGCTCAAAAAATTGGTGATCTGTTCATGCTGAGAGTATTGTTTGTAGTTTGACTCTTCAGCTGGTGTTTTGACTGTCTCCGCTTCCAGAGGAAAAAATATAAAGATAAGAGAAAAAATGAGAATGATTATTAATGAACCTTTGTACCTAATCATCTCTCTCCTCCATTCTATGCTCAGTATTCAGTGTTTAATGATCACCCGTGAGCTTCACCGATTCTTTTCCATATTATGAGGAAGGATATTTTTTTGATGACCATTTTTTTGGCCTCTTCGATCAATTATGATATCGCTTTCATTCTGGGCATGTCAATTTGGTTTTTTACTTCTCGCTTGGTCTGACTCTTCTGGCTGCATTTTTGCTTGTGTTTGTAAAAAAAGATTTAAACAGATCATAATAATAAATGACGGCCTTTTCAGGGATAAGGGCAAGCAAATTTGGGGCCAGCTTTTTTTAATTACTTTCTTTCATAAGAATCGGAGGAGACTATTCTTGTTCTGACTTGATCCGCCCCTCCTTGGCTGCTTCCTGGATGATTCTCTGCTGAAGATGGGTGGGCACTTCCTCAAAATGTGAAAATTCCATGATATAGGATCCCCTGCCGCCAGTGATGGAGGTCAAGGACGGCTCAAAATCCAGCATTTCTGCCATGGGAACCTGAGCCTTTATGATGCACAGATTGCCTTTCGGTTCCATTCCTTGAACTTTTCCTCTTCTTCCGTTTAGGGATCCCATGATATCTCCCATATATGATTCAGGCGCGTACACTTCCACATTCATTATTGGTTCGAGGATGGTGGGCACGGCCTTTTTCACGGCCTGTTTAAAGGCCATGGAGGCGGCGATCTTAAAAGCAATATCAGAAGAGTCAACTTCATGATAGGAGCCGTCATACAGAATGACTTTAAAATCGACAGTGGGATATCCTGCTATAACACCTTTTTTCCTCGCTTCTTGTATTCCTTTTTCTATAGAGGGGATGAAATTTTTAGGGATAGCCCCTCCGAATATTTTATCCTCAAACTCAAAATCACTCCCCCGAGGCAGAGGTTCCAATTTTATCTTCACATCTCCGTATTGGCCCCTTCCGCCGGTCTGTTTTTTGTACCTGCCTTGGACATCAGATTTGCCTTTGATGGTCTCTTTATAAGGAATTTTAGGTGGTTTGAGAACCACATCCACGTTGTATCTTTTCTTCAAGCGTGAGGTGATGATTTCCACATGAAGCTGGCCGTTTCCAGATATAATCAGCTCATTGGTCTCCGGGTCTCTCTCTATTTGGGCTGTAGGATCTTCTTCTGAAATACGATGAATGGCTTGTGAAATTCGGTCTTCATCAGCACGAGTCTTTGGTTCAATGGCAAAAGATATAGAAGGTTCAGGAAATTGGATGGAGAAGTATTCTATCTGGTTTCCTTTGGAACACAGGGTATCTCCTGTAGTGGTGGCTTTCAATTTAGCGGTGGCCACAATATCACCTGTCTTGGCCTGTCCAGCAGGAATCTGATCTTTCCCTTGAAGATAAAACAGCCCCCCCAGCTTTTCATCTGTTTCTTTGTTGCTGTTGAAGACAGTGGCATCAGGACCAATTTTTCCAGAGAATATTCTCATCATGGAGATCCTTCCTGTGTAGGGATCAGATACAGTTTTGAACACCAAAGCGGAGAATGGACCGTCTAGAGCAGGCTTGATTAAAGCTTCTTCTCCCTTGATTTTCCCCTGAATATCTCCTCTTTCCATGGGTGAAGGCAGAAAATTCACCGCGCTGTCCAGGATGGGCTGGGCTCCGATATTCATTTCTGCTGAGGTGACAAAAACAGGAAACAATTGACCACGGAGGATGCTGTTCTTAAGACCTTTGACCAATTCATCTGGAGAGAGCTCTCCTTTTTCAAAGTACTGTTCCATCAATTGTTCATCGTTTTCAGCGATCATTTCTGTAAGTTCTTCAGCTTTTTTATCCACAGTATCCTTCAGGTCTGGAGGCACATCTTCCTCCTTGAATTTACCACTTTGGTCCTGGTCGAAGAGAACAGCTTTTTTTTGGATCAAATCCACTACACCGGTGAAATTCTTTTCTTTACCTACAGGAAGTTGGACCGGTATGGCTTGGCGTCCGAATGACTGCTGGATGGAGTCTAAAGTCCGCTCATAGTCAGAGTTTTCTCTATCCAGCTTATTGATGAGGATGATTCGAGGCAGGTTGAAGTCCTCCAGCATCTCCCAGACTTTTTCTGTCCCCACTTCCACTCCGGCCACACCACAAACCACCAACATTCCTCCGTCCACAGCTCTCAAGCAAGCCCTGGTATCCCAAAGAAAATTTGTATACCCGGGACAGTCCACGATGTTGATCTTATGATCATTCCATTCTAAATGGCAAATCGCTGAATTGATAGAAATTTTCCTTTCTACTTCTTCAGGATCATAATCCGTTATGGTATTCCCACTCTCCACCTTGTTCAATCTTGAGGTTACTCCAGCATCAAAAAGAAAGGCCGATGTTAGAGAAGTCTTTCCAGAAGATCCATGTCCGATTATGCCGATATTCCGGATCTTATCAGGAGTATAATTTTTCATCTCGGAGCCTCCAAAGAAATTTGAATTTTGATCTGAGTATTCTCGAAATACTGGCCCTGCAGAGAATCAATCAACCGATATGATACAACAAAAATTCATGATGGCTCAAGATAAAATTTGTGTTTGTAATCATCTTTTTTTCCGGGGT
>JBKHJA010000008.1:0-37586 GCA_046538375.1 Candidatus Aminicenantota bacterium | reverse complement strand
TCCTTCCACTGCTCAAACAGTCCTCGGCTCCGGCTTCGCCGGATTCCCTCGGAAAACCACTCGGAAAGGCTTGGTGGGTTGGGACGGGGTCTGAAATGCCGCTCCGACATTTACCCTCCAACATTAATCCTATATTCATACAATCCCGTCACTTTGGGACAAAGCTTGAAATTAAATATAACGGAAATAGAAAATATATTCATCCTGATCACATTCTACTCTGGCTGTGATTGACATGCCCCCAGAAATCATTTACATTGAGGACTATGATACCAGCACTTTTGAAGCTCATTCTCTACGCCCTCCTTGCCTATATCATCTACCAGCTTATCAGGTTTTTTAGGGCTGTAAAGAGACTGAAAAAATCATCTTCATCTTCAAAATCTGGGTCAGGAATGATGGTCAAAGATGAAATCTGCAATACTTACATCCCTGAGGAAGATGCCGTCAAAGAGATACACCAGGGAAAAGAATATTATTTCTGTTCTCAGGAATGCCGTAAGAAATTCCTGGAGCAAAAAAAGTCGGTTTAATCTCTGCCCCTCTCCCAGGATTATGAGCAAAATAAATGCTGAAGTTCAAAAGGGGAGGCCACCAGGAAACAGAACCAAATCATGAAATAAAGGGAATGGCTTCCTGTTGAGGGCACCCAGATCATGTCTATCCTGCTGTGGGCTGCATACTTCAGGGAGTAGTGCTCCAAGCATCAATGGTGACAGCGTCTGTAAGGCTAATCTGTTCGTGCTCAAAATTGGCAGGAACGATGTAAGAGTCTCCTTCCTTTAATGACAACTCCTCCTCCTGTCCTTCTCTTCTTATGACCACCTTCTGTTCTCCCTTAAGAATGGTGGTCACCTGCTCATAATAATGTTTATGAGGCGGAACCTTTGATCCTTTCTTGTATTCAAATCGGGCCATCAACACATCTTTTCCGCAGGCGATTGTCCGGCGGGTTACTCCTTCAAACACTTCTACCTCAGGCTGGCTCTCTCTGCTTATTTTATGCATCCTTTTCTTTTCCTCTTACGGGATTAAATTAATCCTAAGACTTTCTGTTTATTTATGATTCTTACAGTTCAAAAATCAGCCCATGTGATCCGGAAACCATCAAATTCACCTTTATAGTCTTCCCAGTTTACTTCCACATTTTCTACGTACGATGAAGGGGGGCCTTTCTTTAATTTTCCGATGAGACTGTTGATCTTCTCCCTATCCCCTTCTGCCACCACTTCCACTCGACCATCTCTCAAGTTCCTCACCCAGCCTGTAATCTGAAGAGAAGATGCCCATCTTTGGGTGTGATCACGGAAGAACACCCCCTGTACTCGGCCTGAAACAAAGATATGAGCTCTGGCTTCCATCCTGAAACTGCACTATGTTATCATCTTAGATAAGAAAGGTAAAGAGAAAGTAGGGAAGCGTGGAATTTCTGCCCGTTTTCATTTAAAATGAACCTAACCTTAAGGAGATCAGGCGGATGGAAAAATCACTGCTGTCTGTAGCCGGATACGATCCAACCTCCGGAGCCGGGGTCTGTCTTGACCTGAAAGTCTTCCAGCACTTGGGCTTTCACGGCGTGGGAATCCTCACTTCCTTGACTTTACAGAACACCAGCCGGGTGGAAGAGGTTCGGGCTCTTCCGCCTGATTTTCTGTGGAATCAATACCGCACTCTGATCGATGACATCTCTGTTTCAGGAATCAAAGTGGGGATGATCGGATCCAAAACAAATATTCCTGTCATCCAGACCATCCTCACCAAAAACAACCAAATTCCTGTGGTGGTAGATCCGGTGTTTAAATCCAGCTCTGGTGCTTGGCTTCTGGAAAAGGAAGCCATTCCCAGCTACATCTCCAAAATCAAAGGAAAAGCTTCTCTTCTCACCCCTAATACAGAAGAAGCTGCCTTGATCTCTGGAATCAGAATAAAAACCCGCCAGCACATGAAAGAAGCTGCCCGAAAAATTCATAATCTGAGCCAGATGCCCTGTTTAATCAAGGGGGGAGAAGGGCCTGGGCTCTCCACAGATATTCTGTATAACGGAGAAGATTTTTATGCTTTTGATCAACAAAAAATCGCCAAAAAAGTCCATGGAACAGGATGTTTTCTCTCCTCCAGTATTCTCGCTTATTTGGCAAAGGGCATCTCCCTGGATAAAGCTTGTCTGAAGGCTGTCCGTTTGACTCATCATGCTATCAACACTTCCCTTCCCGTAGGAAAAGGACAGCACCTCATCCGATTTTCACCGCTTTCTCAAATTTCCATGCCGGTTTGATCTTAAACCATTTCTAGCTTTACGCCCTGTGGAGTGAGGGGGAGGATGATCAGGTCTCTTTTTTTCCTGTTTCTCCCGCTTTAACCAGGAATTTCTGGAGGAGCACAGGTCCGATGATCTGATTTATACCAATGACCGCCAAAACCAATGTCTTGAATTCTCCTCCCCAGGAAGGAAAGGTTCTCTCTATGATGACCACCATGCCCAGAGCCACACCTGCCTGAGAAATGAACCCAGCCCAGCTTTTTCTTTGGACCAACCTGTCTTCCTTGGCCAGCTTACCTCCGATATAAGTGCCTGAAAATTTTAGAACTCCTCTCCAAATAACCACCACCAAGGCTAAGAGCCAACTTTGCCTCAAGGCCTCCAGATCGATGGATGCGCCGGCGATGGCAAAAAAGACAATGTAAACCGGAAGAGAGCTCTTTTCTATGGCCGAAATCAACCTCTCTCCCTGGGATGAGAAATTTTTAACCAAAAAGCCAGCCAGTAAACATACCAGCAAAGGATGCAAACCGAAGCTGTGTGAAATTTGATAGGTGAAGAATGAAACGCCAAGGATAAAAATGGTGATATCTTTCTTGATGTATCTCAGGTAAAGGATGATTCCCAGCCCCACAATCCCTCCCAGCAGGATCGATCCCCCGATTTCAGATAAAATTTTATAAAGAAAGGCCGTATCGAATGTTCGAGTAGGAATGATTATCGATTTGGAGAAAGAAAGCGCCAGAGCGAAAAAGACAATAACCACGAAATCCTTGACCACTGCTGTACTCAAAACAAGGTCCGTGTATTTGCCGCTGGCTCTGGTTTCGGTGATGATGGCTATGGTGGTGGAAGGGGAAGTGGCTGTGGCCAAAGTGCCCAGGAGAAAAGAAATAACCAGCACCTCCACTCCTGTCATCTGGGCAAAAAAAGGGAATAAAGAACGACCGCCAACACCTAAAAGGATAAACCCAGCCATGATGATCAGCGATTGGAAAAAAGTGATGGAAAAGATGGCTTTCAAACTTCCCTTGATCTTTGTTATGTCCATCTCCCCGCCTGCAGTCAATGCAATCAGGCTCAAGGCCAAGCCGTCCAGAAGACGCAGATCTTGAACTTCTCCGGCGTTCAGCAGGTTCATGAGATATGGGCCGCAAATAATCCCTGCCAGGATGAACCCAGTGATCTGAGGCAATCTGAGTTTGTTGGCATTTTTCCCCGTTAAAAAAGCAAAAATCATGATAAAGCCCAAAGCTAGAGATAAACTCTGAACAGCACTGGAAAAAGGAGCGGTCAGGGAACTCTTTAAAAAGAGCATAAGAAAAAAGACCGCCACCATAACCACAATGTTCATTCTTCTTCCTCAAGCTTCATTAAAGATTTTTTCAACAGCCAAGGACTGAACATTTCGCTGATGATGATGGAAAGTAAAGCCACAGAAACGAATATATCGGTCAGGGGCAGCAAATACATCACCTTTATGCTGATGGCAAAAGCCACTGCTAATCCGCCCGGAGATAAAAAACTGAGCCCAAAAAGAGGAGGCAGGGGAAAGGGAAACCGAAAAAGAACCTTCAAAGAGGGAAGTGGAGCGGTGTAAGCCAAAATTCTTAACATGAGCAGGACAGCCACAAGAAGAGCAATTTTATGATTGAAGCGAATATCCCAAAGAGCACCGATCAGCACCAGGAAAACAATGTATACAGGCTTCTCTGAAGAAAGAAGCAGGGGATAGAGCTTCTCTTGAATTTTTGTAAGATTGGAAAAAGTCATCCCCATCATCATACATATGAACAGGGGAGGAAGGTTAAAATAGAGAGCAGCGCCAGAACCAAAGAAAACCAGACTGAGCAGGAAAACAAAAACATCCTTTTCCAAAGCCTTCCTCATGGTCAAAAAATGAAAGAGATATCCGAGCAAAAAAGCAAAAATCAACAACGAAAAAAACAGCACCATGCCATTGGTGAAAACATGGCTCTCAAAAAAAGGAAAATGCCAGAAACAAGAAATAACGGCCAGACCGCTTATCCCCCAAAACCCGCTCACACTCACCAGAAACCTGGCTAAGTAGAGGTAATTCCCTTTTCTGGGGATCTGGGAAGAAGCCAAGTTAAGAAGAGAGGGGGAATTGAGGGTACACAGAAGTCCCCAACCTGCAGCCATTCCTAAAAGGAGAAACGTGGGCCGGGAGGTATACAGAAAATTCAAAATCACAGCCAGGGAAAGAGCCACCAGCAAAAAAACAATAATAAACTGGAGAAAAGAAAGACCAAAGAACTTTTTAGAAAACTTACCCAGATATCTGAATTCAAGTTGAAAACCGAACAGAAACCCGATCCATCCCAGGCCAAATCCGATCAGAGGGGAAAATCCTTTTAACACCGGCGGGCTTAACACATTCAGTCCCTGCTTTCCCAGCAGAGAGCCTAAAAAAATATAGATGAGGCCAGAAAAAATAAAGTAGGTCAAGGGAGAGAGTGCGGTTCTCTTCTTGAAAAGAAACCGGGAACCTAAAAGAGCGATCAGAACGAGAATGGCAAAAGCAAAAAAGGCTTTCATACAGTATCAAATTTCAGGTTTTAAGCCCTCTACTCTCTGGATAGGGATGGTAAAAACAATCCCGGTCCCGGGCTCTTTTAAATCTCCCAGTATTTTCTGAAGAAGCTCGATGGCCGGCTTTTCCTTCTCGTTTTTGATAGCGGAGAAGACAGTCTTATTGTGCGGTTTGGTACCTGCGAACATGGATCTCAGACCCGCAAAAATGGGAACTTCCTCTGACAGGATCTGTCCCATTCCCACGCTGTCGATCACTGTGGCCCCGGATATTCCTATTTCCAGATACCCCTCAAGAACCTCTTCCAGCTTCTCCACTTTATTGAGAATCAATATCAGCAGCTTCATCAAATCTTTCCTTCCTCTTCCTCGAATATGGAACAGACATCGGAGGGAGATTTGGCCTTTTTCATTTTTTCCACCATGTTGGTTTCCTTGACCAGGCGGCATATATGAGCAAGAATCTTCAGCTGAAGCCCGGGATTATTTTTATTTCCTATAAGGAGAACGATGATGTGGGTGGGCATGCGGTCTGCTGCTTCAAAATCCACTCCTTTTTTGATCAAGGCCAAGGCCAACAGAGGCTCCTCAACCTTATCGGTCAAGGCGTGGGGAACAGCAATTCCTTTCTCCAGACCGGTGCTCCCCAGCTTTTCCCTGTCTAAAAGCTCTTTTAAAATCACCTTTTCTTCAGGTATAAGTCCTCTCTCTTTTAAGGCCGCCACAAATTCTTCAAGAATTTTCCGTTTATCTCCTGGCTCCAGATCAAAAAAGATATGATCCTTTTTTAACAACGAACAAATTTTCATAGCTACCTCTATCATTCACTATTATTAATTTTGATATTTATCATTCTTCCAGTAAAGGTTTCAACCACAACACACCTGCCGCCTCAGCCTCTATATCCTCAGGGTCATAAAGCATAGGATGATACCGGCCTTCCAGCCAGAGAGGGATCTGGTTATCATAAAAGCGGCTCCAGAAATGTCCGCTTTGGCCGGAAGTCAAGACACAAACAGAATTCCTGAAATCAGATAAATCGATGATCTGGCGAAAGGAAGCACCATGGGTGACCTGGTATGATTTTATGGAATAAGAAGCCCTTATGGTAAAGTAATATCCATCCACAGGGTAAGGACCGCGATTAAACAGGAGGGAAAAAGGTCCCTGACCCAAGGTATGCTTGAAATATAGAGAATGCAGCTCGGTCCAATCCCAGTTTTCAGGAGCTCCATATTCTCTCTCTAACCACTGATAAGCCTTTTCCAGGCTGATCCTTAGGATATCTTCCCGAACTTCCACAGACTCTGTCCCTTTTATGTCAAACCAAGAAGAGGAAGGCCGGGAGAGAAGGCGAAGGAGACCGGCCTGTTTTCGCCTGAAAAACAAATCGAATTTCTCAAAATCTTCCCTCAGTTCATCCTTGAAAACCTGTTCATGAAGAAAGTTCATAAACACAGCATAAAGAGCAGGTTCTTTACCAGAGCCAAAACTCAAATCCCAGTTTTTGATAATCTCCAGGGCTTCATTCAACTGCCCTGAAGCTTCCTCTATTTCTCCCAAAAAGGGAAGAATCATCTCCGCCTTTTGGGAATAGATGTCGTTCTGAATTTTCTTGAAAGATTCCACATCGTGTTTTTCTTTTTGATACAGCAGGTCCTTTATTCTGTTTGCCCTGAAAGGAGCATCCCAGTCGCAGCTAACATAGTGGGGAAAATCAGGAGGAACGATTCTGTTGTTGGCGGTGACGATGAATCCATCCTCCGGATTGAAAAGAACAGGTTTTTGTTCCTCCTTTATAAATCCCTGCCATTGGCCTTCTTCCATCCATCCTGGATAGGGGAACAACGCAGCTTCTTCAGGCCTCAACGGAATTTTTCCACTCAAATAATAACCAATATTGCCCTCTCTGTCAGCATAAACGAAATTGTGAGAGGGAGCATCAAAAAGCTTGACTGCATCCACAAATTCATCCCAGTTTTTGGCTTTATTGAGTCTATAAAAAGACTCTAATGTTTGCCCTCCCTCATACAGGGTCCAGCTCAAAGAAACCGGGGCCTGGCTTTTGACGACCAGCGGTGAAATCAGGGGCCCTCGAGCCGTCCATTTCAGGTTGATTCTCACCGGCTCTTTCTCATCTTTGATGGAGATGACTTCTTCCCTGGTTTTCAGATGTTTCCATCCATCTTTATCCAGATACATATCCCGGGAAGAATTCAGTTTTTCCACATACAGATCCTGAACATCGGCTGTGGAATAGGTCATTCCCCAGGCAATGGAATGGTTATGGCCGATGATCACCGCCGGAACTCCAGGAAGAGAAACCCCCGTTACGTCCATGGTGGGACAGCTGAGATGAATTTCATACCAAACAGGAGGGATACTGATCTTGAGATGAGGGTCGTTAGCCAGAAGAGGCTTCCCTGACTCTGTATGATCTCCGGCCACCACCCAGTTGTTGCTTCCCTGGAAAATAACAGAGATCATTTTATCGGAAAGAGATATTTCCCCTCTCCATTCCGGAGTCTTATGGATGCCTTCTTCCAATATCTGAAGAGCCTTCTGGGTTCCCAATCTATTCAGCAGTTTCCCTCTTAAGGCCTCGGTAAGGTAATCAAAGCTGAGCATCAGGGCCATGACATCTTTAAGGACCAGAGAATCCACAGGGCTCCACGGCGAAGGCCGGTAGCGTAAAAGCAAGAATTCCGGAGGCCAGTTGAATTTTCTGGATCCTATCCATGAATTCACTCCCCGGCTGTAGGAGCGGAGGATATCTTTCATTTCCACTGATAACTTCTGGTAATCCTGATGAATGGCTTCTTTCAGACCTAAAGTTCTTAATACCTTGTCCACTTCCAGGGTGTTCCTGCCCAACACTTCAGACAGCCTCCCGAACCCCGTTCTTCTGGAAAATTCCATCTGCCACATTCTTTCCCGGGCATGCACATAACCACAGCCAAAAAAAAGATCCTTCTCATTTTGAGCAAAAATATGGGGAACTCCCCACTTATCAATGATTATTTTGACCTCGGCTTCCAGTCCGGGCAAGGAGACTTCTCCCTTCTTTCTGGGAAGAGAATGGTAAAAGTGAGCCCAGAAGAAAAACAGAAAGCCCAAGAAAAGGAAAAGCATGGAAAGGAAAACAGTCACCAGGATTTTTTTCATCGAACTTCAGAAGACTGAGGTGAATCTCCTCCCATGACTATGATCTCATCTGCTCTCTTCAAGACTTTCTCAGAAAAATCGATTCCCTGTCTTTGGGCTGCATTCAAGTTGAGATACAGCCGAACTTTATCCATATATTGAAAGGGAATATCCCCTGGACTCTCTCCGTTTTTGATTCGAACAGCTATTTGAGCTGCTTTATACCCCATATCAAAGAAATCCCATCCCAGGGCGGCACATGCTCCCAGATGGGTGGACAGGACAAACCCGCCAAATAGAGGAATGGCGTTTTCCGCCGCCGCCCTTCCCACTGCTTCAAAAGAAGCATTGATGGTATTATCAGAAATTTGATACATGACATCGATTTTTTTATTGACCAATGCCTGCGCCGCCAGAAGTACTTCTCTTTTGTTGGAAATGGGAACAGCCACTATTTCCATATCCAGCTCATGGGCAGCTTTCCTGGCCAATTCAAGATAAAATTCTGAATTGATTTCTGATGGGGTCCATAAAGTTCCCACTCTCTGGGCATCAGGCAGGACTTCTTTGAGAAATATCAAGCTTTCTCTTATGGGCCCTCGAGAAGAAACTCCTGAAACATTGGCCAAATGATCTTCAGCCGAATTGCCGGCACCGGCGAGGTAGGGATTGGCCACTGAGGAAAATACGATGGGAATCTGGCGGGTGGCATGAAGAGCAGCCTGAAGGCAGGGCGTGGACAGGGCAACAATCATTTGGACATTTCTATCCACGAATTCCTGGGCAATCCTCTGAACCTCAGGAATATCCCCCATGCCGTTCCTGATGAACAGGTTGACGCTGGTTCCTTCTACCAACCCCTGATCTTCCAATCCTCGAAGAAATCCTTTTCTCACCTCATTGAGGGTGGGAGCATCGTCGACCTGAAAAATACCCATGGTGTAAAGATCATCCTGTTTTTTCTGACAGCAGAGAAAAACAGAAACGATGAGCATAAGAAAAATCAAGATTTTTTTCATTTTATAATCCTTGATATATCCTAAACATAATAATCAAAAAACAATCGGCTATCAATCTTTTTTTCCTTTCCTTAACCATTTCTAAATCCGTGACAGAAATATAATATCTAGAGGTACGAGGGAGGTCAGGGTGGGTGTTGAGAAAACCGTTTGAAGGCTGAGCGGGCATGGTTTCTCTCCGAAGGAGAGAAGAGCGAAGCCTGAAACCGAGCGGTCTTTTCCTCGCTGGGGAAAAGGCCGTGTGTTTTCAAAGCACCCAGCCTGACCCAAAATATTCTCTTTTATCACCGGAAATGAATTAATTTCTCCTTTCCAGCCGCCATTGGAAAATTTATGCTCTTGGTTTAAAATAAAATGCTGATGGCCCGACATTATTTCGGCACCGCCGGATGGAGTTACAAAGACTGGGAGGGAATCGTTTATCCAGAAAGAAAAGGCAGAGGCTTCCATCCTCTCATTTTTTTAGCCCAATACATCAACATGGTGGAGATAAACAGCACTTTCTACAGGCCTCCAGCCATTTATATGTCCCTCTCCTGGATAAAAAAAGTGCAGGACTGCCCTGATTTTCAATTCTCGGTCAAACTCCATCAAATCTTCACCCACCAGAGGAAAGACTTTTCTCAAAAGGAGGTGGATGATTTTAAACTGGGCATCGAACCCTTAAGAGCCAAGAACAGACTGGCGTCCATCCTCATCCAGTTTCCCTGGTCTTTTGTCAACACCACTGCCCACACCGAGTACCTGATGAGATTGTTCCGATTATTTTCTGACTATCCTCTGGCATTGGAAGTCAGACACTCCTCCTGGGATAACCCCCGCTTCTATGACCTCCTTTCTGAACACAGCGTCTGTTACTGCAACATCGATCAGCCCCTGTACCGTAATTCCATCGGTCCCTCGGCTACGGCCACCAACTCCCATTTTTCTTACGTCCGGCTCCACGGCCGCAACTACAAGAATTGGTTCAGGGAAGATGCTGGCCGCGATGAGCGGTACGATTATCTTTACACCAAAGAAGAGCTTGAGGAATGGGTGGAGAAAATAAAAAAACTAGGCCAAAGAAGTGATAAAGTCTGCGTGATCACCAACAATCATTATCGCGGGCAGGCATTGGCCAATGCCCTCCAGATCAAGAACATGATCACCGGCAAAAAACTGGAGATTCCTCATTCCCTCCTCCAGAAATATCCCGTACTTAAGGACATGACGGTCAAACTGAAAAGCGGCCAGCTTGATCTTTTCGATCCGCCCGAATAACCGATTACGGCAAAAAACCTTCGCCTGCGCCTTTATGAGGCTCGGCCCCTGGTCTTCAAATGTCTTATTTTTAAAAAAAGCCCCACCGCCAAAAGAAACACAAACAACAGAGCAATCACCAACCCCGTCTTTCTCACTCGGGCCTCTCTCAAGGCAGCTTCTCCTTCCTTGATGACTTCCGATACCACCTGTTCGCCCTTGCTCACTTCCTTCTCTACGGATTCTAAGGATAAGCTGTGGGTCAAGTTTCTGGCCTTGACCAGGGAAGACTCAGCTTCTTTCAGCCTGAATCTGGGATCACTCACCTCCACTCCCTGTTTGTAAGCTCTGTTCAGAATCCCCCCCGCTGTTTCAATCCTCTGGGACATACGGGTGATCTTCTGTCTTATCTCATCGGCCATCTGATAAGCTTCGGAATCTTCATCATGACACTGAAGGCACACTCCATCCCCGCCATACCCTAACATCTCATCCGAGGGCTTTACAATCTTATGATGCTGGTGGCAGGCTCCGCATTCAGAAAAACCCATCTCCTTGAAGGCCTGCTTGTGAGGACTGGCGGAGAAAAGCTCTCCAGCACTGAGATGACATTGGCGGCAAACCTGGGCAACGAAGGTCACCTCTGGAGGAACTGCTCCATGGTTGCCGTGGCAGTCGTTGCAGACAGGAGCAGAGAGGTCTTTCTTTTCCAAAAGAGCCTGGGCATGCACACTTTCCATATAATCCTGCTGTTGACTGGTGGATATGCTGTAGTCTTTCATGTATTCTTTATCTGAATGACAGCCGCCGCAGGTTTTGGGGATATTCCAGGGAAAGGTCCAGGACTGGGGGTGGCTTGCTTTCTGGATGCCGTGAACGCCGTGGCAATCCGTGCACACAGCCGCTTTGCGGCCTCCTTTTTTCAACAGTTGGCCGTGATGGCTGGTCCAGTACAGGGCCAGTTGATCCACTCTGATGTCGGGATCAAAACGTTTCATGTAATCAGGATCTGAATGGCAGGAAGCACAAAATTCAGGGATTTGGATTCTCTCCGGCTTTCCTTTAAAAGTTGCATCTTTGGCTGAATCGATGTCCTCTTCTCCTGGGTCTCCTCCATGACAATCCACACAGCTCAAACCCACCTGCTGGTGAATATCCTGATCAAAAGCTTTCACCGGCTGGAAAAGCTCATCTTCCATCTGTTGATGACAGGTGATACAACTGCTGGATTGAGAGAACAGAGAAAGGGGAATAAAAAAAAGAATCAGGAGGAGGATAAGAAAGCCATCAATATTTTTAACTCTCGTCATCTTCATTGCCACTCTCTACATCCTGGGATGGACAAAACTCAACACAGTCAAAAGAATCATATACACCAGGACCACCAATCCCAACCAGGGAAAGAAAGGACTCCTTTTTTCCCGTGCAGCCCTCCGATCCAAATAGGGAACCAGCATCCACACCAATCCTCCTGCCATGAATCCAAATATGGCCAGAATCTCTCCCTCCATGAAAAACACGTGAGAAGGTACCAGCTTTAAAGTGGTGAACATGAACAGAAAATACCATTCCGGTTGGATATCCAAAGGGGTGGGGGCAAAGGGATCGGCTTTTTGGCCGATCTCCCAGGGGAAAAAAACGCATAAGATTCCTATCAGGGCCAGGATGAGAATCCATCCCAGAGAATCCTTGAGCAGAAAATGGGGAAAAAAGGGTACTTCTCCCGCTTCTCTCACTCCAATAGGCCTGCTCATCCCCAGAATCTGCACCAGGATGACATGGACAGCGACAATGACCACGGCCAGGAGGGGAAGCACAGCCACATGGAGCCAAAAGAACCGGGTTAGGGTGGATTGAGAAACGGAGGAGCCCCCCAGAATAAAAGTCTTGATCCCTTCTCCAATCCAGGGCAGGGACCCCACTATGTCTGTTCCCACTCTGGTGGCAAAAAAGGAGAGTTTATTCCAGGGCAGGAGATAACCGCTGAATCCAAAAGCCAGAAAGACCAGAAGCAGGAAAAAGCCGCTGATCCAGGTCAGTTCTCGGGGCGGACGATAAGCCTTGAGAAAGAATGTGCTGAACATATGAACAAATATGGCTCCCATCAGAATATTGGCACTCCAACTGTGGACTGAGCGAATCAACCACCCGAATTCAACCTGACTCATTATGAAATGGATGCTCTCGTAGGCATGATCGACAGAAGGGATATAATAGAGCAGAAGCAAAAGCCCGGTGATGACCTGAAGGGCAAACAGAAACAGGCATATCCCGCCAAAATAATACCAGAAAGAATGCTTGTGTTCTGGGACTGTTTTCTTCTCAGTCAGTCGAGCCAGCTCAGAAAGCTGGAAGCGCTGGTTGAAATAAGAAAATAACCTCTGGCTCAAATTCTTCACTTCAAACCTTCCTGGTGACTATAATCTCATCTTTTAACACTTCAACATGATAAGATTCCAGGGGGGAAGGAGGAGGTCCGGAGATAACGTGGCCCGCCAGATCAAATCTTCCGTTATGGCAGGGACAGAGGATGGTCTCTGATTCTTCCTCATACAGCACGGTGCATGTCAGGTGGGTACACACAGCAGAAAAGGCAATAAACTTCCCTTCTTTGGTATGGATAAGAATACCGGGAGAATCTCCGAACTTGAAAATTTTATAAGAACCGGGAGCAAGTTCTCCCAGTTTGGCTGCCGGGACCTGGCTGATCTTAACCTGACTCTGTTCAGGCGGGATGAGATAGCGGATCACAGGATAGAGAAAGGTAAGAAGAGTCCCCACAATCCCTCCACCAAAAATGAAATTTATGAATTTTCTTCTCTCCACCATTGAATAATCAGATTAAGTATTTAAATCGATTTTGTCAAGATTAAGGAGGTTCCCTAGCCCACACAGCGGCCTGCTCTGGGTATGGTGGCTCAACTCAGAAAAAAAGAGGCCGCTCATCACCGCGTCATAGCTTTTCTCTTTTTCTTTATCCAGCTCAGCCGCTCCCATCTCCACACATTCCACAGAAGAAGCGAGGCCGGCCTTTTCCGCCCGGCTTCGAGCCGCATCCAGCATGCGGGGATTGATGTCGATTCCCTTAACCCGGGCCCCTCTGGCTGCGGCCCTCAGAGTCAATGCCCCTGTCCCGCATCCTAAATCCAGGACTCTGTCTCCCTGATTTATGAGGGAGGTCAAATCATCATAAGCTTTATCCAATCTTCCCCGGGTGAGAAGGCGTATTCCCTGGTCATACCTTCGGGGCCTAGATTCCAGCAGTTTCATCAACACATAGGTACTCATGGTTCTATATGAGGAGTCTGGCCCATTTATACGAGTAAGGAAGAGCGTTGTCAATGTTTTGCCGGCTTACAGAAGCCCTTAAAAAGGAGAGAGAAAAGAGCAGTTGAAAATTTTGGGCCTTCCGTTGCCGTCCCGGCGGATCTCTCCCCTCAAATAACAGGCAGGCGGGGTCCCAAAACTCAAACACTTCCTCTCCCCCACTCCCTCCAGAAGGCCGGTTTCATCCTCGAAAAGAAAGAAATATCTCCGCCCTCCGGCCACTTCCTTCAGGCGGGCATCTACCACTCTGACCACAAGCTCCACCTCCTGGCCCACGCAGCCTAACAAATCCTTGATCCGCAGAGGAGGCCTTTTGCCGGCAAAAAGGAAAAGGGAATCCCCTTGAGGATCAAAACCCAGAACCTCCACCTGCATCTTTTCCTTCTGTCTGGCTTCCAGGTCCCGGACTTCATCCATTTCTTCCAAACCCCGGAAGTAGCGGAGAATCTGGTGTGACCTCCGGGGTTCCAGTGAATCGAACACCCCTGCCTTGATCAGGGAGAAAAGCTCCGACTTGGCCAGGGAAACCCGGGAAAGAAAATCCTCCACGGAAAGATAGTTCCCCTCTTTTCTCTCCTGTAGGATCTTCCTTACAGTCTTCAAACCCAGCCCCTTGATAGAAGTCAGCCCCACCCGGATACCTTTCCTCTCCACCTCAAAATGGGAGGAGCTCCGGTTGACATCCGGGCCTAAGATCCTGATCCCCTGCCTTTTCGCCTCCTCGATGTACTCTCCCAGGGGATAGTATCCTCCTCCGGCGTTGAGCACAGCGGCAAGATAGGCCGCAGGGTGATGCGCTTTCAGGAACACAGCCTGGTAGGCCGTGTGGGCATAGGAAGCGCTGTGAGCTTTGTTGAAAGCATAGGAGGAAAAATCCTCCATCACTTTCCACAACTTTTTTATCTCCTCAGAGGTGTATCCCCTTTTTGCGGTTTCCTTGAAAAATTTTCTTTTGAGCGGAAAGTCTTTCCTCTTTTCCTTAAGAGCCTTGCGGAGGAGGTCTCCCTCTTCAGGGACCATGCCGGCTGCCCTCTCGGCAACCTGCATCACCTGCTCTTCATACAGGAGAAGCCCTCCGGTCTCAGGAAGGATCCTCATCAGCAAAGAATGGTGGAAAACCCGCTTTCCCTCCCGGCTTCGCAGCAGTCTCTCCTTCATCCCGCTTTCTGTGGGGCCGGGCCGGATAAGCGCCAGTGCCTGAGTCAACTCGTAGATATCCTCCGGCTTCATCCGGCGGAGAAGATTCATCATGGCCGGGCTCTCTACTTGGAAGCAGCCGATGGTCTGAGCCTTCTTCAGCAGGGTGTAAGCTTTTTTGTCCCCAGAAGGAATACTCCTGAGCCTCAGCCTCTGTTTGGCGGCAGAGATAGCCGCCAGTCCTCTCACCGAAAGCAGGTCCAGCTTCACCAGCTTCAAATCCTCCACCGTATCCCGATTGTAATGGGCCATAACATAACCTCTGGCCGATTCCTCCAAGGGGAGATACCGGCTGACCGGGGCAGGGGTAAGGATCACTCCTCCCACATGCAGGGAGATTTCAGCGTAAACAGAGGAAAGCTCTGAAGCGGCGTTCCATATTTCCCGGTAACCCGCGGGAGGTTTATCTTTCTTCAGGAACGAAGGCTCAGCGAAAAAGGGAATTTTTTTACTCAGAGACCTGGCCTCATCAGGAGGAAGTCCGAAGGCCCGGGCTGTTTCGTACAGGGCGGAACGGGCCCGGAAGTTCTTCAGGCTGCACACAAAAGCTGCTCCTGTCTGACCCTGGCCGTATCTCTTCAATACATAGGAGAGCACTTGGTCTCTTCTGCGGGAGTCAAAATCGAGGTCAAAATCTGGGGGGTCATCCCGTCCCTTATTCAGGAATCTCTCAAAATAAAGGTCGAACTCCAGGGGATTGAGGTGAGAGATCCCCAGCAGATAGGCGAGAAAAGAAGAGGCTCCTGAGCCTTTCAGGTTGTGGAGGATGCCGCGGCGGCGGGCAAACTCCACCACATCATGGACGATCAGGAAATAGGGGCCGAAGCCCGATTCTTCCACCGCTTCCAGCTCCCTCTGGGCCCGCTGTCTTTCTCTCCAGCTCAAGCTCTTCCCGCTTCGCAGCTTCTTCACCACCGTCTCTCGTAAAGTCACAGGAAAGATGTCCTCTGGAAGTGGGGGGATGATCTGGGCAAAGGAAAATGAGCACTTCTCGGCCACTTCAAAAGTCCTGTTAAGGACTTCTTCTGCCCCAGAGCCAAATCTTTTAAGAGCCACCGCTGACTGCTGGGGTCCGAAAAGCCTCATTTTCGGGTTGAGCCTTTCCCTCTCCGGGGGAAAAGGGATTTTTTTGTGGATGGAATGGAGGAGGATGAGCTTTTGGGGATGGGTGATGAATTTCAAAGGATTGGCCCACACCAGGGGAAAATTGTGTTCCTTGGCCTGGGCAAGAGCCTTTTTGAAGTTAAAAAAATCTACACCCAGGTAAAAGTCTTCTCCAGGGATCCATTCTAAACTGCCCACAGGCTCCCTGTCGCCGGGCTGTGGGATGAGGATGACCACCAATCCTTCCGTCTTCTTTATCTGGCGGTGGTTGAGGATCTCCATCAGATGCCAGTAGCCCTCCCTGTTTTTGACCACAAACACGAATCTTTTTCCTTGAATCTCCAGCTCACAGCCAAACAGTGGCGAAAACCCTCGGTGGGCAGCTTCCCTCTTCCACCCACCCCAGCCGTAGAGATTCTCTATATCGGTCAGAGCCGCGGCCGGAAGTCTTGTCTGGGAAACCCAGGAAGCCAGCTCCTCCAGGGTGGCTCCCCCTTTTCCTTTGCTGTAGGCAGAATGAACGCGAAGAGGAATAAACATTTTCTCACTTGGTCAAAGAGGCTGTCTTCAGGATAAAACCCTGCTTTCTCTCAAAACCATACAGGCTCTCCAGCATCTTCTCCCGCACAGTAAGGAGAGCTCCAAACCCGTATTTTTCCCTTATCTGGTCCACGGCCAGGCCCAGTCTCTCCTCACGCTCCGGATAGGGTTCGAAAAGAGAAAGGGGTCTGGTTCTGACCAACTCAGAGGCTTTTACTCCCACCAGGCGGAGCGACAGCCGCGAGGAAGAGAAAAGCTGGAGGAAAAGCTGTTGAGCGATCCGGTAAATCCTCTCTGTCTCCTGGAGCGGGGTGAGGAGAAGACGCCGGCGGGCTTCGGTCCTGAAATCAGAGTGCCTGACTTTGACTTCGATGATGTGAGCAAAAAGACTTCCCTGGCGCAGGGTAATGGTCAGCCGGTCACAAAGATAGGCCAGGTGAGCCAGGAGAAGACGCCTGTCCCAGAGGTCTTCCAAAAATGTGGTCTCCCTGGACACGGATTTAGGCACAGCAGCCGAGGCCACCGGCCGGGAGTCAATCCCTCGGGCCTGGAGGTAAATCACTTCGCCGTTCAGGCCGAAAAGAGAGCGCAGAGTGGCCCGGGGCAGAGCCCACAGCTCCCCGATTTTATGAATGTTGAGCATCCGGAGGATGACCTGAGCCTTGGGGCCTATTCCGGGAAGCGATTCTATTCCCAAGTCCCTCAGAAAATCCTCTTCCTCGCCCGGTGCGACCCCCACCAGTTTTCCTGGTTTAGCCTTGGCAGCGGCCAGCTTGGCCACCAGCTTGCTCGGCCCCACCCCCACCGAAACCGTAAGTCCCAGCTTCTGCTCCACCTCCTGTTTGATCCGGCGGGCGGTGCGGGAAAAAGAAGAATAAATAGGGCCGCAGCGGCTCAGATCCAGGTAGGCCTCATCCAGAGAGGCCTCCTCCACATCCGGAGTGTAGCGGGAAAGGAGGTGGAAAAACTTGTCAGAAAAAGTCCTGTAGATGTGGTGGTTTCCTCTTAAGAATACGCCGTGGGGACAGAGCTGGTGAGCTTTGTACAGAGGCATGCCGGAATGGACGCCGTATTTGCGGGCTTCATAAGAAGCGGTGGAAACCACGCCCCTTTCATGGGGCAGCCCACCCACCACCACCGGCTTCCCCTGGAGAGAGGGGTTGAGAAGCTCTTCCACAGCCGCGAAAAAGGCGTCGATGTCGATATGGACGATGAATCTCCTCTTCATCCTGTCTTCCTTTCCTTCCTGTGTATGTGGAGCCCGTTATCCGGGACCTTCTTATCTGCAGCACAAAAGGGAAACCGGAAAGAGCAACCCTCTCTCCGGTCCCAACCCTTTGATTTACCACGGAAAAACGAGCGGCGGATCAGTACCTTCTCAGCACTCCGATGACCCGCCCCAAGATCTTCAGGTCTTTGACCCTGATAGGCTCAAACTCTGGATTTTCAGGCACCAGAAAAACACTCCCGTTTTCCAGGCGCAGCCTTTTCAGGGTGACCGAGCCGTCATCCAGCAGGGCCACCACCATCTCTCCTGAGTTGGCCGAATTTGTCCTTTCCACCAGCACCCGGTCTCCATCATCGATATAGGCATCGATCATGCTCTTTCCCTCGATGTGGATACAGAAGACATTCCCTTTTCTGCGGCCCAACATCCAATCCGGAACCTGCACCGCTTCTCCTGAAACCTCAAACACCTCTCTGGGCTTCCCGGCTGGAACCAAACCGGCCAAAGGCACTCTGACCTGCTTCTCCAAACGGGAGGAATCTCGAAGCCTCACTTCTCCTCTCACCCTCCCCAGATATCCCTTTTTCTCCAGGCTCAGGATATGCTTGAAAACAGCCGAAGGGGAGGAGATGTCCAAAAGTTTCCCCAACTGGCGGACAGTCGGAGAATAACCGTGCTCCAGGATGAACTCCTGGATGGTGGCCAGAACTTTTCTCTGTTTTTCCGTCAGTCTCTCCCGGATTCTGTTCACCATTTTGTTCACCATATACAAAAATACGTCCCTTTCCGGTGTTTGTCAAGAAAAAAATGAAAAAAATTGCGGGATCTGAAAGAGGGATCAATACCCGATTATATCTTCCAGCCGCCGGGCTTCTCTTTCCTGGTAGCAGATTTCAATCAGAAAAAATCATATCCGCTAAAATCGAACCTCTCCTTTTTAATCATTCAGTTAGCCATCTGGACATTTCTAATGTTTCTCCCCTTCTGTGGATTCTGGAAAATGACCGCCTGCTGGTGCTTCAGCTGCCTCATAGATCCGCTTAACATAATGAATGAATTCAACATACGCTTTTACATATTTTCTTCCGGCTCCCACATCATTTTCATCAAAATTTTTTTCAGAAATGACTTTCTGAAACATTTCCTGAATTCCTTCATGGACTTTGTCTTTTAAAAATTTTGACAGCTCCTCTTCTGAATTTTCATCAACCGCTTTGTCTGCGGCTGGAACAGCAGGCCCCTGGTCATATCCAGCTGGTTTCAATCCGGTGTAAGGTGCGCCCTCTCCTGCGCGGTGGATCCGTACCAACGTCTCGAAGAAATACATGTCAGCAAGCTCCCTGGCTTCTGGGCTTAACTTCCGAACAGCCAGTGTTTTTTGAAAAGCTTTTTTGATTTCCTGTTCATCTTTTTTTTGTATCCATATCAGCACCAGATTTATATTTCCACTCTCTAGTGCTCTCTCAGCAGCTTTGACCACAGGACCATCCATAGTATCGCAGTGAGCAAAGATTTTCCGGGGTGAGACAACAGCCATTGTGAAGAAGACAGCCAGGAGAACAGGAATAATGTTCATGGCTTTTTCTCTCATGAGATGTCCTCCTTCCTTTTATTAAATCTCGTTGTTTAATTTACCTGAATTTACCCTTAAAATTATACACTACTAAAATAACGATATAAATCATTGAAAATAATATGGTTACAATAGACATTTTTAAAACTATAAAATGATAATGCATAAAATATACACCACGATGTTTATCTTGTCTTCTTGTTTCCATCTGTTATTGAATGTAGTGTATAAAATCATGGAAAAAGTCAGTTAATTTAATAATACAATAATGATAGAATTGCAAAAAGCTGCCAAGGAAAAAGGAGGAATCCATGAAGCTCACCATCGAAGTCATAGCCATTGAAGGAAAATGCCCCGTGTATGAAATGGGGGACAGAATCGTTCTGGATGAAGGCTACAAGGTCAACCTCCAGGAGACTGACCACCTCTGTATGCATTCTCTGGCTTCTCTTCTTCCCTGCTTCAATTCCCTGGCTAAAGGCATAAGCCCGGTAGAACTGGGTTTGGCTAAAAAGGGAGACTCTGCCTATATCCAGTGTCTGGATCCTCAAAAATACACAGGGGGAGGTACGGTGACCTTCAAGATAAGCAGAGGACCCGATTAGACACACAAAAAGATGCTTGTGGAGACTTATAACCTGGATTATACAGAAATCATGGGACACGTTACCGGAAATTCGGGACATGTACCGATTTTTTTTCAAAATCGGTAACGTGTCCCTTGAATTTCCAGTACATGTCCCTGATTTCTCCTCTTATCCATGACAAATTGAGCATGTTTAGTGAATAATGCAGGATAAATAATTGGCTCTACCTTTATCTTACTTAAGAGGGCCCACAGCTTTTTCTACAGCTTCCAGGATTTCACCCGACTCCACCACTTGTTTGAGTTTGTTGATGTCATGGTAAAGGGGCCTGTCTTCTTCCAGAAAATCCACGTATTTCCTGACAATCTCATAGGCGGCCCTAACCCCTTGGCTGGGCTTTACGGGCTTGCGAAAATCAACAGCCTGAGACCCGGCCATCATCTCAATCCCCAGGACAGCCTGGGCATTGTCGATGATCTGCTTGGTCTTGAGGGCTGAAGTCATCCCCATGCTCACAAAGTCTTCCTGGTCAGCGGCAGCAGGAATAGAACCTGTGGCTGCGGGGTGGGAAAGTATTCTGTTTTCGCAGATCAAGGCTCCCGCAGTGTATTGGGAAAGCATCAACCCGGAAAACATCCCCGCCCCTCTGGTCAAAAAGGCAGGAAGTCCCATGCTCAAGTGAGGATTCATCAGCCGGTTTGTTCTCCGCTCAGAAAGAACACATACCGTAGTGACAGCCATGGCCAAGAGTTCCAGGGCAAAGGCCATAGGAGTTCCCTGAAAATTGGCTCCGGTGAGCACTAAATCTTCATCGGGAAAAAAGGTGGGATTATCGGCAGCACCGTTGAGCTCGATTTCAAACATTTGACGGGCCCATTTGAGAGCATCGCGGGCCGAACCCATCACCTGAGGAGTGCTGCGCAGGCTGTAGGCATCTTGGACTTTCTTGCCCTTTCGAGCCAGCAGCTCGCTCCCTCGGGTGATCCGCCGAATGTTCCTGCTCGACTCCACAGCTCCGGGGTAGCCGCGGACCTTATGCAGTCTCTCATCATACGCCTTCATATTGGCGTTAAGAACTTCCAAAGTCATGGCTGCGGCTATTTCTGAATTTTTCAGCCAGCGGGAAGCATCGTGAATCTCTAACGCTCCCAGACCTGCGATCACGTTGGCCCCGTTGATGGTGGCCAAGCCGTCGCGGGCTTCGTAGACGATGAGGGGGATTCCAGCTTTTTTCATGGCCTCCTTGGCCGGCCGCCGCTCACCTTCATAAAAGGCCTCCCCCTCTCCCATAAGCACCAGAGCCATCTGAGCCATGGGGGAAAGATCGCCGCAGGCTCCCACCGACCCCTTCTCGCACACCACGGGAGTGACTCCTTTATTCAACATCTCCTTAAGCGTCTCCACCACTTCGGGGCGCAGCCCGGAATGGCCGTGGCAGTGACAGTTTATGCGGCTCAGGACAGCGGCCCGCACAGCGTCAACAGGCAGGGGCTTACCGTAGCCGGCAGCATGGCTGTAGATCAAATACTTCTGGTATTTCTTTACCTGTTCCTGCGAGAGGACCACTTCTGAAAGCTCTCCGATCCCGGTATTGACTCCGTACATGATCTCCTTTTTCTTAATTTTGCTCTCCAGAAGATCCCTGCATTTTTTGATTCTTTTCATGGCTTCAGGATGGATGGCGATATCCTCATTTTCCCGAGCCACCCGGACCACTTTTTCTATGGTGAGATTATGCCCATCAAGGGTTACAGTCATTATCATGCCTCCTTAAATTTGATGCAAACCGGAATATATTAATCTATAAGAACAGGCCGGATAAGGCAAGAAATTCATGCGCTGGGGAAGCATTTCTATTTCCATGTTATTGGGCGAGGGTTGGGGGTGAGGAAGCCCCTATGAGGACTGAGCGGGCATGGTTCCTCTCCGAAGGAGAGGAGAGCGAAGTCCGAATGGGAGCTAATTTTCCTCGCTGGGGAAAATTAGCGTGCTGACGACCCCCCAACCCTCGCCCCTTTCGATCGATATAAATATTTATACTTATCACAATTTTGGAAATGTTCCCATACACTGGGCCTGAATCTAATGGAAAAGGTCTCGCCTGATCCACAGATAGCCCAGACTGAAAAAAGCAAAAAATAAACTGGGCCCGATGATATTGATGCGGGTCAATCCGGTTATACCAAAGACCAGAAGGGAATCGAAAATCCACATGCCCATGGCCACCAGGGAAGCAGCCCATCCATACCGGCGAAGCTTCAAGAGGCCGAGCGCACCCACATACAAAAAAATAGACAGAATTATATCCGGAGCAGCAAAAGAGTTGTAAACGGACTGTTCCACCGGCATGGTAGGAGGAAAGGCTTTGCCCGCAATCCTGGCAATCCAAAAGATATCTGTGGCCACAGCCACAAAAAACATGACCACCGCGATCACCACCATCCCCAAAGGAATCCTTTTCATCCTGCCCATTTTTCTCCCCTCTTCCTTGAAGTTTATCCTAATCCCCACACAATGGGAAGAGGGAGAATGGGATATTCGGATTCTATCTTTTTATTGACATATTCTGCCAAGCTTTATATAAGTAAATCCAACCGCTCTTTGAACAGGAATAAACGCAATACTCTGGAGGCAAACAAATGGCCAAAGAAATGAAAAAAATCATGGTCACCGGTTCCGTAGGTCAGATCGGCTCGGAGTTGACCATGGCTCTGCGGAAAAAATACGGCAACGACAATGTGCTGGCCACAGGACACAGAACAAAGCCCCAGCCTGAGCTCCGTGACTCAGGGCCTTTTGAATTCATCGACGTGGCTAAAAGGGAGACCATCGAAGAAGCAGTCAATAAATACAACATCGATACCATCTATCACCTCTCCGCCATTCTCTCGGCAGCAGGCGAAAAAAATCCCCAGCTCGCCTGGGATGTCAACATGAACGGAACATACAATATCCTGGAGGCAGCCAGGGAGCATGATCTGACCAGGATTTTCGTTCCCAGCTCTATCGCTGTATTCGGGCCCGGGACTCCTTTAGATAATACTCCCCAGGAGACGGTATTAAGGCCAACCACCATGTACGGAGTGACCAAAGTGGCCGGCGAGCTTCTCTGCGACTACTATGTCAAACGTTATGGCCTGGATGTTCGGGGGTGCCGCTATCCCGGGATCATCAGCTATGAAACTCTGCCCGGTGGAGGCACCACAGACTTTGCTGTGGCCATCTTCTTCGAAGCGGTTAAGAATAAAAAGTACACCTGCTTTGTCCGCCAGGACACCATGCTTCCCATGATGTACATGCCCGATTGTCTCAAGGCCGCCATGGATTTGATGGAAGCTGACCTTTCCCGGCTCAAACATCACTCAGACTTCAACGTGACCGGGATGAGCTTCACTGCTGGCGAATTGGCAGCCGAAATCAAAAAACATATTCCTGAATTTGTCTGCGAATACCAGCCTGATTTTCGTCAGGAAATCGCTGACTCCTGGCCCAACTCCTTGGATGATTCTGCTGCCAGGGAAGAATGGGATTGGCAGCCCAGCTATGATCTCGGAGCCATGACCAAAGATATGCTGGACGTTCTGAGCGACCGTCAAAAACAAGGCAAGCTGAACTATTGATCCCCCTTTATCTCCTCACCCCTATAACGAAAATAAGGATGCTTACAGACAGATCTATAAAAAATGTAGACCTCCCAGGACAATTTTGGTATAGTTGAGTCCCAAAAAGGAGGTGCAAATGTACGGAAAAATCAAGGAAGATTTAACCAAAGAAATCCAATCTATTCTTGAAGCTGGCCTGTACAAAGATGAAAGAATCATCATCACCCCCCAAGGCGCAGAAATCGAGGTTAAAAGCGGCTTAAAGGTTTTGAATTTTTGTGCCAATAACTACCTGGGCCTCTCCAGTCACCCCAAAGTGATCGAAGCCGCCCATAAGACTCTTGATGAATGGGGCTACGGAATGAGTTCAGTCCGGTTTATCTGTGGAACTCAAGATATCCACAAGATACTCGAAGAGAAGATATCGAAATTCCTCCAGACTGACGACTCTATTCTGTTTGCTGCCTGTTTTGATGCCAACGGGGGAGTGTTTGAACCTATTCTGGGAAAAGAAGACGCCATCATCACCGACCAGCTCAACCACGCCTCTATCATCGACGGCATCCGCCTGTGCAAAGCCCAGAGATTTATTTTCCAGCATGCAGATATGGCGGATTTAGAAGAGAAATTAAAACAAGCCCAAGATGCCCGCTACCGGTTGGTGGCAACCGACGGCGTGTTCTCCATGGATGGTGATATCGCCAAACTGGATGAAATCTGTGATGTGGCTGAAAAATACGATTCTCTGGTGTTGATCGACGATGCTCACGCCACCGGGTTTCTGGGCAAAACAGGAAGAGGCACTCCAGAATTCAGAGGAGTGATGGGCAGGGTTGATATCATCACCGGAACCCTGGGCAAAGCTCTGGGAGGAGCTTCCGGGGGATTCATTTCTGGAAGAAAAGAACTTATCGAATTGTACCGGCAGCGCTCCCGGCCTTATCTTTTCAGCAACACTCTTGCTCCTGCTGTAGTGGGTGCCTCCATAGCTGTGTTTGATATCCTTTCAGAAACCACTGAGCTAAGAGACAAACTGGAATGGAACACCAAGTACTTCCGGGAAAAGATGACCGAAGCCGGGTTTGACATAAGGCCCGGAGCTCATCCTATCGTGCCCATCATGCTCGGAAAATTCGAAAATGATGCCAAGCTCTCTCAAGACATGGCCAGGGACCTCCTTGATGAAGGCATCTATGTGATCGGCTTCTACTATCCTGTGGTCCCCCGGGGCCAGGCAAGAATCAGAGTCCAGCTCTCTGCTGCCCATGATAAAGATCACCTGGATAAAGCTATCCAGGCCTTTACCAAAGTGGGGAAAAAATATAAGGTCATATCCTGAATCTAGAAAAAAAAGAATTCTGCGCCAGTATCATCCGCTCTTCTCATCTTCCTCGCTTATCTGGCCAGAATGAGTTTCCGGTTTAAGCTTTTCCATGGTGATCCCCGTGTACCCGTAAAAAATGGAGACCACCGGATTGGCCAGATTGAGAAAAGCGTAAGGAAGATAGAGAAGAGGGCTCACTCCCAGGGTGGCATGCATGAAAGCCCCGCAGCTGTTCCAGGGAATAAGGGGAGAGGAAAGAGTCCCGGAATCTTCCAGACAGCGGGAAAGATTTTTGGGATGAAGATTCTGTGCATCAAACGCTTTCTTGTACATTCTTCCTGGAATCACAATGGCTATGTACTGGTCAGAAGCAATGGCATTGACACTGATACAGCTGAAAATGGTGGTGGCCACCAGTGACCCTGTTCTTCTCACTCTCTTGAGCATGGTCTCGGCTAAGACCGAAAGCATCCCTGTCTTCTCCATTATCCCTCCAAAGGAGAGAGCACACATGATCAAGGCTACGGTTTCCATCATGCTGGTCAGTCCCCCCCGGGTCAGCAAACCATCCACCATCTCCACTCCAGTCTGAGAAATATAGCCAGAATGAGCGGCCTGGATAACTTCAGCCAGAGAATTGGACTGGGTGGCCATGGCGAATATCCCTCCTACCACAGTCCCTCCCAACAATGCCGGCAGCGGAGGTATCTTTTTCACCACCATGACTATAACCAGACAGGGAGGGAGGAGAAGGATGGGATGGATAAAAAAATTTGATTTTAAACTGGAAAGAATAACCTCTATGTTTCCAGATTTTATCACCTTCCCCGAAAACTTGAATCCTAACAACCCAAAAAGGATGAGGGATATAACATAGCCCGGAGCTGTGGTATACACCATATGTCTTATATGAGAAAAAAGATCTGTCTCGGCAACAGCGGGAGCAAGATTGGTGCTGTCGGAAAGAGGCGACATTTTATCCCCAAAGTAAGCTCCAGAAATGATGGCCCCGGCCACTATAGGAACGGGAATACCCAATCCTTTTCCTACTCCGATGAGGGCCACCCCCACCGTGCCGGCTGTGGACCAGGAAGAGCCAGTTCCTAAGGAAACAATGGAGCAGATGATAAGGGTGGCCACCAGGAAAATGCCGGGGGAGAGAACCTTCAATCCATAATAAATCATGGAAGGAACAACCCCTCCCAAAATCCAGGTTCCGATCATGGTGCCGATGACCATCAAAATCAAAATGGCTCCCATGGCCAGAGTGATGCCGTGAACCATGCCTTCCTGGATCTCTTTCCAGGAATGTTTCCGGGAAGCAGCTATAATGGCTGCCACTGCAGCGGCAGAGATCAGTGGGATGTGAGGAGGCTGCTTGAAAATGACAATGGTGAAGAACAAGGCTATGATGAGGAAAACGACCGGAATCAGTGCTGTCAGCGGGCTGATCTTTTTTCTTCTTTCCGTCACTGGTCTTTCTTCTCGAAAAAACAGCCCATTTTACTTAAATCCCCACCAAAAAGCAAACTTGTATTTTCAGGGATGTGAAGAAAGGGGGAGTGGAAAGATATATTCTAGGTTAGTAAGCCGGGTGTTTACTGGAGAAGCTCATGGCGGGTGATCAGGGAAATGAAGGTGTAGCCGTGTTTTTCTAGATTTTCTCTTCCTCCCTCCTGACGGTCAACCAAGGCCAAGGCCACAGCCACTTTTCCTCCTTCTTCTTCCACAGCCCGGCATGCTTTCAAGGTAGAGCCTCCTGTGGTGACCACATCATCCACCACCGCCACTCTCCACCCGGACTGGAAGGGGCCTTCGATCATCTTTCTTTCCCCATGCTTTTTAGGTTCTTTCCTTACGATAAAAGCGGGAAGAGGTCTTTCGGTTCCCGCACTCAGGGCAGCCACGGCACTCACCATGGGATCTGCTCCCAAAGTGTAGCCGCCGATGGCATCAATCTGGTAGGACTTTAAAATCTCCAAAATCAATTGAGCGGTCAACCTTGCTCCTTGAGGATCAAGAGTGGTCATCTTGGCATCGATGTAATAAGTGCTGGTTCTCCCGGAAGCAAGAACCCTTTCCACGTTTGTTATCAAAGATTTCTTTTTGACTATCCGGATAAGGTCTTTTTTTAAATCTTCACTCTTCACTTATTTTCTCTCTTTTTTCTCTGTTACGCTGTATTCCTCCAAAACAAAAATCAGGAATTAGGCTGGGTGCTGGGAAAATGTTTCTGATCCATTCTTTGACCATGGAAACTGTTCAATCTATCTAGTTAAGTTTAGCTATTCTAATACCGTTATAGTACTTTTTCAATATTTCTTTATAATCGGCACCGGCCCGGGCCATGCCAAAAGCACCCACCTGGCAGAGGCCCACTCCATGTCCCCATCCCTTTCCGCAGAAGACGTAATAGGAAATTTTTCCGTCACGGTCATATTCCCTGTCAATAACAAAAAGTGTTTCTCTGAGACCCAGGACTCTGCGTATCTTAAAGCCTTTAACCAGAGCTTGAGCCTCGCTGCCCTTGATCAAAAGCTCCACCGCCCGGTTTGATTCCCCTCTTTTCTGGGGGATTAAATCTTGAAGCTCCCCGATGGGATAGAATTGATTTATCCTTTTCTCCAGCTTCTTTCTTTCTTTTCTGACCTGCCAGCGATGGAAGATAGATTTTCGGTCCAAAACGTTGGAATGAGGAGGATAAATCACTTCCAGCATCTTTACCTCTCCTTCTCTTTCCACCCATCTCACCTTTTCTCCTCCCACCAGATAGAGCCGGGAACAAAAAGAATATTCCTCATGATTGTTTTTTAAAAGAAATAAATCAGGTGAAAGGGGAATTTCCTTCGATTCTTTTTCCCCTTCCAGCTCCATAACCCCCTGGTGGAGCTGTTTGAACTCTCCTTCATTGAACAGATTCCCATAGCTCTGGACAATTTTTCCCAGGCAGAAGACCAGCTCACCCCGGTTTAAGGAGTTCTGGGGGTGTTTTATTCCTTCAGATCGCGGAAAAATTCCTGCCTGAATCAAATAAGCCAAATCATCTCTTTCCTTCCCTTCCCACTCCTGGTAGTCCTTTAAAATATAATCCTTTTCTTCCTCAAGCAAAAGATTTTGAACTCTCTCCTCCCATCCGAAGGCCTGAACCAGAAGACGGGCCAGAGTGGCGTAATTCAGAGAAGAGGACGGGGATGAAAAATTCTGGTTTGTTTTGCCCAACCAATCCAGAGCTTTCCTGATCCAATTCACCGCTTCCTCATAGGAAGCCTTGCCGCTGTAATAATCAGGGTCAGTTCGGGGGGGGATAATATGAGAGCTAATCAGGGAAGCAATCATGGGGCTGATATTGCTCTCTTCCACCAGCACAGGTAAGAGTCTGTGGTTGGAGTGAATCAACCACTCTTTCTGTTTTTCATACACGCATTCTGTACTTCTCAGATAAGGTAGGGAAGGCCCCCCAAAAACATTTTCCACATTCTCTGTCATCCCTCCACACGTGCTGGTGTAAAGAGCGTCAATCAGTTTTCCTTTATAAACCGCCACTTCACCTTTTGTTAACTCCACAGCTTGACTGCTCAAAGGATGCTCGGCATTCATTCCCTGATAAAATTGAGAATGAGGAGTATCAGAGAGATCAAAACCCAGATCATCATTCATCCCCAATTTCTTGATAGCATAGGTGCGGGCGGCCACCGCCAGAGCCTTATGGGCCTCCAGTTCACTGAAATCATACGGAGAAAGCTCACTGGGAACCACTCCTCTCAGGTAGTCCTCAATGTTCAGAATATTGATCAGGACAATGCCTCTGCGGCTGGCCTTGAGAACAAAGAGACCTCGGTAATCCCTGCCCTTATAAGTGAGAAAGCTCTGTTTACTGCTTGGTATGAAATAAAGAACGGCCTCTTCATGCAAATTTTTCAACTCATCGTTGACCAGAATCCAATGCGGCTTTGATTCATCTGTGGTGACTTCTTCCCTTAAAATCCAGCATTCTTTAATCCCCAACCGATTGAGCTCTTTGATGAAATTCAAGGCATCTCCTCGCGTTAAGAAATCCCCCACCTTGACTTGAAAGGTCCCGGCTATTTCGGTTTCAGTATTCTCTGTGGTATATATTTTGTTTTCGATTTTGGTCCGCAAATCTTCTGCTGCCAGTTCTGCCAGCTCTTTGTCTTTTGTCTGGGCCGCCTGAACCAAATACTTCTCAGTCAATTTCTCCTTCTTTCCTTTTATCCGGACTTCATCGGTATCATCAGCAATAAGCTTGTATTGGGCGTTTATCTCATAAATCTTCATTCCAGAAGAGGCGGAAATTTTTATGTCGTTCAGATTGACTCCCAGTCCAATTTTAATTATGGGTTTTTCTATCAAATATCCATGAAAAAAGGTCTTTTCTTTGCCGAATTCAGCGGGCTGACCCCCGATGATAAAAAAGGCCGCCAGTATGCCTATGAACAGTTTCATATGTTTTTGCAGGGGTTTATGCATTTGCTGACTTATCCTAAGAAATTATAAAAGAGGCGGCATCCCTTTGTCAAGAAGAAAATTCAATATGTGATACATCATCTTTTTCTACATACTATATATAGTATTATTGTATTCATCTCAATGACGGTGTACCTTAGCGAAAAATTCAATGAATGTCAAGCGTTTTGAACAGAAAAAGAAAAAATCACCTTGCGAATCATCCCTAAGGGTTATTTACTTATTCCTTTATCTCCATAAAGATTGTTCCCGAAAGAAAGACTTCACACAGAACCATACAGAAAAAGGTGAAAATAGGGAGAAACCGTTATTTAAAATGAAGATCCCTGAGCAAAACCAAACTCCCACACTGACCAAAACAAAACCCTCAGCAGAGAAAAAAATACCCAAGACCGACATGAATTTGCTGTTGATGTGCAGAGATTCTTCGCTGAACAAAAGGATAAAAAATTCTTCGCTGGCAAATCTCTGGAATATTGTCTGCGGCTATCCGGAACAGGATATGCTCTCTTGTATCAAAAAAAATCAGATCCATGTGGTCCTCCTGGAGGCGAAAAAAGAACAAGCCTCTTCACTTCTCAGCAGATTAAAGAAATTCGACTCTCTTCTGGATGTGGTCATTCTGGGCGAAAATTTTTCCTCAGAGGAAGTGATGGATCTTATCCATCATGGTGCAACCGATTTTCTGGCCGCTCCCTTCCAGCTTGATTCTCTGGAGCAGACATTGAACAAGATCTCAAACAAAAGAAATCTGAGAAAGGAAACCCTCCGCTTGGAAAAAAAGCTGGAAAAGAAATATTATTTTCATGGAATGATCGGCAAAAGCCCTTACATGCTGGAAGTCTTTTCCCTGATTGAGAACATATCCAAATATTTCATCAGCGTTTTGATCACCGGTGAAACGGGCACCGGCAAAGAGATGGCTGCCCGGGCCATCCATAACCTGAGTTCTACCAGAACAAAAAGATTTGTGGTCTGCGACTGTGTTTCTGTTCCTGAAAGCCTTTTTGAATCCGAGCTGTTCGGCTACATGAAAGGGGCTTTCACCGGGGCCCACAGGAACAAGAAAGGCCTGTTTGAAGAAGCTGATGGAGGAATTATTTTCCTGGATGAAATGGGAGAGATCCCTTTGCCCGTGCAGGCCAAGCTTTTGAGAGTTTTAGAACACCATCAATTCAGACCCCTGGGTTCCAACCAGACCCGGAGAGTGGATGTGAAAGTGATTGCAGCCACCAGCCGTAACCTTCGCCAATGCATCCAAACCGGATCCTTCCGGGAAGACCTCTTTCACCGCCTCAATAAAGTGGAAGTCCACCTTCCCCCTTTAAGGGAAAGACCTGAAGATATTCCCCTGCTGGCCAGGCATTTTCTCGGTCAATACAGGATGCAATTCAGCAAAGAACTGAAAGGCATCTCCAGACAGGTCCAGAAATTGTTCCGTCAGTACAGATGGCCGGGAAATGTCAGAGAACTGGAAAATGTCCTGGAAAGAGCTGCCATGCTCTGTCAAAAGGATTTCATCGGTATGGAGGATCTCCCTAAATATCTTCAGGATGTCTCCCCTTCAGCCCATAAAATCCCGTTTCTGGACAAAAACCGCCTTTCCACTCTGGATGAGCTGGAAAAAGAATACATCGCTTATCTGTTGAAAACCACTGGCCGCAACCTGAGAAAAACGGCGAAGATATTGGATATTTCTCGAACCACTCTGTACAACAAACTCAAAAAATACAATATTCCCGATTAAAGGGAAAAGTTCTCCCTAATACTCCCTCAGAAAAAAAATCCCCTTTATGTTCATTTTTTGAACACTGGCATGTTTATATTTCTATTTTATTCATTATCAATAATTTATCTGTATATTTGAAAAATCATGTTCACTTTCTAAACACACCAGCATCACAGGGCTCAGAACACAAAATCATATTAATTCTTTTGTTTTCAATAAAATAAAAGCAGCACCATGCTTTGGCATCTTTCTTGCCTATAAATTGAGCGGATCTCCCACTCAGCAGATCTGACTCCGGATAAGGAGGTATGAAGTGGCCGAAAAAAGATATTCCTTAATTTTTAAAACATGGTTACTGGTCCTTGTTTCAGGACTGTTTTACGGTGTCTCTTTCGCTTCGGAGAAAGACACACCACACAATGAATTCACGGCTAAACAAAAGATGCAGGCCCAAAACAATATCAGCCTGCAATATATTGAACCCCTGGAGACAAAACCCTTCATAGATTCAGAATTTTTCCGGTTGATCGATGAAAAGGCAGCTCAGGCCGAAAAACTGGATTCCGGGCCTGAAAAAATTATCTTCACCCCCCCTCTCTTCCCTGATGAGCAAAAAAGAGTCACCCTCCACCGCCTCGAAAATTCTCTGTACACAGCATCCCTGATCACCCTGACCGCTTTGAATGTGGCCGATTATTTCTCCACAGTGAAAGCTCTCCAATATGACGGGCTCAAGGAAGGGAACCCTCTGATGAAGCCCTTCACCAAGAACGCTGTCCTGTTTGCGGCTGTCAAGTTCGGTCTGACAGCCTCCAATTTCTATTTCATGAAAAAGCTTCACCAAAAAGACAAAAGATTGGGCTGGGCGGTGAGTCTGATCACCAATTTTGCTATGACCTATATCGTGGTCCACAACATCAACATGATTCACCGAGCACAGGAAAGATGAAGGCGGCCATCCATGATCAAAGTTGACTATTCTCCGCAGAGGCTTTAGCCATGAGGACAAAATATCTTTATTATTACCTCACCACTCACAAGAAAAATCCACCTTTGACCAACCTGCCTACTCTTGAGAATTTAAAAAAAGAATACATCGGCTACCTGCTCAAGCTCACCGATAATGACATCAAGGAGACTGCAGAAATACTGGATATTTCCCCGGAAACTCTCACCAAGAAATTAGACAAGCACCTTTTCCGCCATTAATCCTCACCGGTTTTTTCAATAATTCCACCCGTTCCATAAATTTTCAGGTAAATTTTCTCTCCTGCATTATTCATAAATTGAAGGTTTTCCCAGATGCAGTCATGAATTTCAGGGGAAATCGGGACATGAATCGAATTCTCCTGAATTCGGTATCGTTTCCCTGATTTCCTTTTTCATGGAAATCAAAAACCTATGTGAATAATCCAGGTTTCTGTGGTTAAGTCGAGGTCTTGGTGACCAACACACTGTAGACTGACCAGAATCTTTCCATAAACTTGACGGCCCTTGGCCTGAATAGATTTCTTTGATCAAAGGCCTTTCTTTTTCCATAAGCATTTCTAAAACCGCGATGAGTATATATATGTTGATTGAAAGGGGTGAGGGTGGGGGGTCGTCAGCACGCTTATTTTCCCCAGCGAGGAAAATTAGCTCCCATTCGGACTTCGCTCTCCTCTCCTTCGGAGAGAAACCATGCCCGCTCAGTCCTCATAGGGGCTTCCTCACCCCCCACCCTCACCTCTTATCACGAAAAAAGAAATGATTACCTTTTTCCAAAAAACTGGAAAAAAAATAATAATCATATTAAAAATTTTCTTTGACAGCGATTATTTTTATATAATACATTATATATTCAATAATGGCTTGTCAGTCCATAAAAAATATTTGAAATTCAGATAGGAGGGATAAGATGAAAAATAAACTAAAAATAACCAGCGTCCAGATCTATAAATCCGACATCAAGCTCAAAGAACCTTTCAAGATAGCCATCATGGAGATAAAGGCTTCCCAGAGTGTGTTTATAAAAATCAATACAGACCAAGGGCTTTACGGGATGGGGGAAGCCAATCCTTTCTGGGGGATCACCGGGGAGACACAAGCCATCAATCTGGCTGGAGCCGTGGACCTTGCCCGCCTTGTGCTGGATAAAGATCCCCTGGACATTGAACAGAGGATGAGAGAAATCGATGGTTTTCTTGTTCACAACAGCACTCTGCGCAGCGCTTTTGATATGGCTTTATACGATCTTCTGGGCAAAGCCTCTGGCCTTCCTTTGTATGCGGCTCTGGGGGGAGGAAAACGCTCCTTCTGGACAGATAACACCATAGGCATTGCTTCCCCTGAAAAGATGGCTGCCAAGGCTGCCCAGTTCAAAAATCAAGGGTTCCAGGCCATCAAAGTGAAGCTGGGAACCACCGCAGAGATGGACACCCTCCGAATCAAAAAAATAAGAGAGGCCATCGGAGAAGATTTACCCATTCGGATTGATGCCAACCAGGGATGGGACTACAACACAGCCATCACCACTCTTCATCACCTGGAACCGATGGGAATTGAGTACTGCGAGCAGCCCATAGCCCGCTGGGACTATGAGAACATGAGAAGAATCAGACAAAACACTTCCATTGCCATCATGGCTGATGAGTCTCTGTTTGACCATTATGATGCCTTCAGGCTGGCTTCCATGGGATGCTGCGATTACTTCAATATCAAACTGGCCAAGTCTGGTGGCATCCACACAGCCCTCAAGATCAACGCCATTGCTGAAGGGACTGGCATCCACTCCATGGTGGGCTGCATGACCGAAACCAGATTGGGCTTGACCGCGGCTGCCCACCTGGTTTCTGCCCGTCCCAATATCAAATTTGCGGATTTAGACGGTCATTTCATGCTGAAGGAAGATCCTATAATTGGCGGCGCCCGATACCATGTGGGCGAAATCAGCCTGCCGGAGACTCCAGGCCACGGGGCTGATGTGGACCCTGATTTTCTAAAACGCTGTGAACATCAGACTGTCTCATAGGAGGATACAATGTATTTGATGGAGAGTGCTCCGGGGCCCCGCACTGTAATCAACGGCCGACAAATGGACTATTTCTGCGGCTGCAGCTATTACGGCCTGCACGGCCATCCGGAGATAATCCAAGCCGCCTGTGAAGCCGCCCAAAAATACGGAATCGGCAGCGCTACATCCCGATCAGGGTACGGAAACAATCCCATCCTGCTCAAAGTCGAACAGCTGGCTTCAAAATTTTTCCACACCGAGAGTGCTCTGTACTATGTATCGGGATATCTGGGTAATTCTATCCTGCTTCAAGGTTTAGAGGAGCGGTATGATATCATCCTGATGGATGAAGAATCCCATTACTCGGCGATGGATGGAGCTGCGCTGGTGAATAAACCAGTGATCCCTTTCGGACATCTGGATGCTGAAGACCTGAGAGGAAAGCTCAAACAGCACCTCAAGCCCTCTCAAAGACCTTTGCTCATCTGTGACGGAATCTTTCCCGTATCAGGCGAAATATCTCCCCTTCCCCGATACACAGATGTTCTAGGAGAATTTGAAGGAGCTCTTATCTGTGTGGACGACGCCCACGCCATAGGGGTCATCGGAGAAAAGGGGCGTGGGTCCTTCGAGTATTTTGGGCTCAAGGGAGAAGCCCTGTACTTTTCTGGGACTCTCAGCAAGGCCTTAGGCGGACACGGCGGAATTATCCCCAACCGGAGAGAATTCATTCAAAAATTAGAACAAAAGTCCAGTATTCCCTTCTCTTCCAGCGCCGCTCCTACACCGGCGGCAGCGGCCACCTCAAAGGCCCTGGAAATATTAAGCAAAAATCCTGGTATGAGAAAAAAATTGTGGGCCAATGTGGCCTATGCCAAGACAGGACTGCGCAGCCTGGGGCTGGAAGTCAACGACACCCCTGTTCCTATCATCTGCCTCCACTCCCTGCCCGGTGTGGATCTGAGAGCTTTGCAGCAGGATCTGTTCGACAAAGGCCTTGCTGTGCTTTATGTTGCTGGGGGAATGTATTCAAGCGTTCCTGAGACCGGAGCCATCCGCATAGCCATATTCTCTTCCCACAGCAGAGGCCAGATCCAACACTTGATAGAAGAAATAAGAAAATATTTATAAAAAGATAGGCCTGTTCGATTTTGCAGCGTGAACTGATACCCGCTCTTTTGCCAGCCGGGTATGAACGAATCTCAAGAAACAGGAGATTCATTTGAACAGCTTTGTTTCTCCCCATGATCATTGGGTGCTGTGGACAGTTTTGATAGCCACGGCCGCTTTAAGCATTCTGCTGGAACAGAAGAACAAGATCGCCGCCAAGCTGACCGGTCCGGTTCTGGCCTTGATTTTCGGAATGCTGATGTCCAACCTGGGCTTGGTGCCCACTCAAGCGCCTACCTATGATATCGTCTGGGATTATGTGGTTCCACTGGCCATTCCTCTTCTTTTGATGAAGCTGAATATCCGCAAAATCATCAAAGAAACAGGAAGGATGTTCGGAGCCTTTCATGTGAGTGCCCTGGGAACAGTGGTGGGCGCCGTCATCGCTGTATTCTTCCTCCATGACCTGATCGAGGAAGTGGCAAAAATCGGGGGCATCATGACCGCCAGCTACATAGGAGGTGGAGTCAATTTTGTGGCTATGGTCTCCACTTTCAAGCCCCCAGAAAGCCTGGTCAATGCCACCATCGTTGCTGATAATGGAGTCATGGCTCTCTACTTCCTGGTGCTGCTGGCTCTGCCCGCCTCCGCACTGGTCAGAAAAATCTTTCCTTTAACCAAAATCTCCAAAGACTTCTATGACCAAGATTCAAGAGAAGGGGCCAAGGCATTCTGGAAACCGAAAGCCATTTCCCTGCTGGATATTGCGCTCTCCCTGAGCCTGGCCTTTATCATTGCTGCTGCTTCGGCTAAAGTCAGCAGCTATTTTGCTGCTGCGGATGTGCCCGGCATTGTAAAATCTGTGCTGGGGCAAAAGTACCTGGTCCTCACCACTTTTTCCATCGCCATACCTCTGCTCTTCCCGAAATTTGCCGAGAGCATCTCCGGCTCAGAGGAGATAGGGACTTTTTTCATTTACATCTTTTTTGTTCTCATCGGGGTTCCGGCCAGCTTTAAAACAGTGATCATCAAAAGTCCTCTTTTGCTGCTGTTCTGCACCTTGATGCTTCTGGCGAATTTCCTGATCACCTTTGGCCTGGGAAAAGCGCTCAAATTTGAGCTGGAGGAGCTGATTCTGGTGGCCGCAGCCACTTCAGGAGGACCCATGAACGCCGCGGCCATCGCCATCTCCAAAGGATGGAAGAAACTTATTTTCCCCTCTTTCCTGGTGGGAATCTGGGGATATGTGATCGGGAATTACATCGGCTATATGGCTGGAATTTTTCTCATCAATCTGTTGAAATAGGGAAAAGGTTCATGACTGCCAAAATCTGCAGGCTTCAAAAATATGTCCGTGCTCAACATAAAAACAAAAAAAATTTGCACCACAAAAGGAGGACTTGACCATGAAAGCAGTGGTGAAATATGCACCTGGAGAAGGAAATATCGAACTGCGGGACGTTCCTGAGCCGGAGGTGGGAGATAATGAAGTAAAAATAAAAGTGGAAGCTGCAGGGATTTGCGGCTCTGATCTTCACATCTACAACTGGGATATCGGAATTCCCACCAGAGTTCCCTTCATCATAGGTCATGAGTTTTCTGGCATCATCACCGAAGTGGGCAAAAATGTGAGCCGCTTCCAGGGAGGGGAAAGAGTGACCGCCGAGAATTCCCGAAGTGTGTGTGGACATTGTGCCTACTGCATGACCGGAAACTACAATCTCTGCAAAGAGCGGAAAGCCACCGGCTATGCATACGATGGTGCTTTTGCCACCTACTGTGTGGTCCCAGAAGAGCGAGTTCATGTTCTGCCCAGCAGTGTTGATTTCGTCACCGCTGCCTTAACCGACCCATCAGCCTGCGCCTATCATGCTGTCCAAGAACTCACCGGGGTGGATGCTGGAGATACGGTGCTCATCACCGGCCCCGGCCCCATGGGACTTTTCTCCCTCCAGTATGTCAAAGCCAACGGCGGCCTGGCTGTTATCACAGGTTTGGCCAAGGACAAGAAAAGGCTGAAACTGGCCCAAGAGCTGGGAGCGGATAAAACAGTGGATATCTCTGAGGAAAACCTGTCTGAAATTGTGGCTGAAATGACCGCTGGCCAAGGCGTGGATGTGGCTTTAGAGTGTTCTGGCTCTGAGGCAGCAGCCCAGAACTGCCTGCAGTCACTGAGAAGACAGGGGAAGTATACCCAAATCGGCATATTCGGCCGGCCCATTGCCTTTGACCTGGATAAAATTTTATACGGAGAAATCAAAGTCATCGGTTCCTTCAGCCAAAAAAACACGGCCTGGAAAGCCGCCATCAAGCTGTTCTCCCAAGGAAAAATTCGGGCAAAGCCGCTGGTAACGGATATGCTTCCTCTGGAACAGTGGGAAGAAGGCTTCCAGAGAGCTGTGGATGGAAGGGCCGTAAAAGTGGTGTTCAAGCCTTAATCCAAGAGAAAAAGAAATTGAAAATGATAACAAATTGAGCCTATTGAATAATTAAAGATTTTATCTCTTTTTGGATGTAGACTCAAATATTTTATCCTGTGTAAGCACAATATCAAAGAGGGTAACATGCTGTTG
>JBKHJA010000101.1:0-9470 GCA_046538375.1 Candidatus Aminicenantota bacterium | reverse complement strand
TCCCCTATTTTTTCTTCTATCCCTATTTTTTCTTCCCCTATTTTTTCTTTTGCTTGGCTGCCTGGATGATCTTTTTGATAATTTCTGTAGTGGAATGTCCTTCAAGATAAGGGACAATCACCACTCTGCCCCCTGCCTCTTCCACTTTATCCCTGCCCACCACTTCTCCCATCTTCCAATCTCCCCCCTTGACCAGGACATCAGGGATAAGCGCGTCGATGATTTCTTGAGGGGTTTCATCAGAAAAAGGGACCACATAATCAATTTCATCAACGGCTTCCAGGATCTCCATCCTTTCCCCTAAAGGAAATATGGGGCGCCAGGAGCCTTTGATCTTCTTCACGGATCCATCGTCATTGACGGCCACCACCAGAACATCCCCCCATTTCCTGGCTTCCCTGAAAAGATGGATATGTCCGCTGTGAAGAATATCAAAACAGCCGTTGGTGAAAACAACCTTGATTCCTTTCTTCCTGAGTTCTTCTCTTTTTGCCAGAAGTTCCTCCAGTCGATATATCTTTCTGCTCATCGGAAATAAAGTGCCTCTTATCCAGAAGTTTTGATTTTGATGTGTGGAGAAAAAGTCCATGAATGTTTGAGCCGGGTGATTCCCTCATCCCTTTTCCTGGAGGCGACCATAAAGGAATACAGGTTTTGATGGTAATCATAGGGGTAGCCATCCTTTTTATGAGCAGCCACATCCAGATAATAGGTTCCGTTGATCAGCCCCAGCTTTTCTATCCTGCACATGACTTTGCCCTCCCCTTTCATGGAAATGGGCTCAAATTTTTCCACATGAGTGTTGGTCCCGTAGCAGCAAATTCCGTGGGAATTGAAGATACCGATCCCGAAAACAAAATCTTTGATCTGTTCGTAGGCTTCCACATCCATCTCAATAATCATGCCTTCCTCAGGCGAAAAAACATGTTTTTCTCTGCCTTCAACATTTTTAAGCCTGACTTTCTTGATCTCAATCTCTCTTCTCCCCCACCTGTTTTCCCTCCTCTCTTGTTCAAACTTTTGATCTCTTTCTACATCCTGCTGACGCTTCTCGAAATCCTCTTCCTGCTTTTCAGCGATATCCTGGAGGTAGGAATCGACCACTCTCTTGGGCTGGCCGAGCTGCTTTATCTTCCCTTCCTTCAACCACGCCACCCGATCGCATATCTTCTCCACGGTAGGCAGATCATGACTGACAAAAAGAATGGTCTTTTTACGACGGCGGAAATCATCAATCCTGTCCAGACATTTGGGGACAAAAGAGGCATCTCCCACGGCCAGCACTTCATCGATAAGAAGAATGTCTGGATTGACGTTGATAGCTATGGAAAATCCAAGACGCATGTACATTCCTGAAGAATAGGTCTTCACCGGGGCATCGATGAAATTTTCAAGTTCAGCAAATCTTACGATTTCATCAAATTTTTGGTTTATCTCTTTCTTGGAAAGACCCAGCATGATCCCGTTTATGTACACATTTTCTCTTCCCGTGATCTCAGGATGAAAACCTGCTCCCAGCTCGATGAGGGCAGAGACTTTTCCCCTCACGCTGACCTGCCCGGATGTGGGTTTGGCAATCCCAGCCACTATCTTGAGCAAAGTGCTCTTGCCGGAGCCGTTCTCACCGATAATGCCGAAGGTGGTCCCCTCTTCCACTTTAAAACTGACATCGTCAAGGGCGGTCACCAGTTCATCTGGCTTCATGGCCTTAAAGAAATTCCCTCTGAGGAAGGCGCTTTTGAATGTTTGAAACCGGTGGCGCGCTGAATACTTCTGGTAAATGCGGGAAACATGATTCACATCAATGGCTGCCACCTATACCTCCTCGGGAAAAGAATCACGAAGCCGGTCAAATATAGAATATCCCACCAAAAATAAAACCACAGCCAAGCCAAAGGTGGCCCCCAGTTTTATCCAGTGGGGTTCCCTGCCGAAAAAAATACAATTTTGATAGCCCTGCATGATATGGGTCATGGGATTTAAGTTGAGAAATGTCTTGAGAACACTTGATTCCTGGATGGTAGAGAAGGTTATGGGATAGACAATAGGTGAGGCGAAGAACCAAAAAGTTAAAAAATTGGCCAGGATATCCTTGATGTCTCTAAAATGAACGGTCAAGGAAGAAAGAAGAAAAGAAAATCCCAGGGAAAAAATATACTGGAGGATAATGACTATCGGTAAAAAGAGAATGAAAGGAGTGAATGACTTCCCGAACACAGGGATGAAAACGAACAGAATGGGAAGTCCAAAAAGAAAATGAATGAGATTGGAGGAAACCACCACCACGGGAAGGATCTCGGCTGGAAAAAGAATCTTTTTGATCAAATTCCCATGAATCATCAATACATTGGCGGACTCCAGTGATGAAGAGGCAAACCACACCCAGGGGAGAACACCGCAAAAAAGGAAAAGGGCATAAAGCCAGGGAGAGCCTTCAAAAGCTGGATCTCTGGGTCTGATGATAAAACCGAACACGATGGTGTAGACTATCATCAGCAGCAGAGGATTGAAAAAGGACCACAGAAAGCCCAGGATGGTTCCCCGGTAGCGGGCTTTAAGCTCTCGGCTGACCAAGCTTTGAATAAGAACCCGATATTTGTAGAGCTGCCTGAGATTTTTAAGTTGCTGGAGCATAGATTCTCCCCGAAAATATCTCTTTTACTTCTGGCGTGTAACCGCCTCTCTCATTAAAAAGCACCAGCGGAGGAAGGATGATCTCCTGAGGGGATAAAAAACCGCATTCTGCCAAAAACCAATGGGGGGCTTCTTCTGGGCGGGGCTTCACCAGGCGGCGGGCTTTCATTTTCAATCCACTGCTGTGGAGAGCTTCCCGGAAATCCTGGCCTCTTTTGGCTGGGAATACAAAATAAGCTCTTCCTTTTCTTTTTAAAAGCTCAGAGGTCTTGTGCATGATATCAAAAATATTACATTTTAATTCATGCTTGGCAATAGATTTTTCCTGTTGAGAGCTCAACTGTCCTTGCTTTTCTTGGATGTAGGGAGGATTGGAGAAGATGACGTCAAAATTCCTTAAGGGATTGAAGGCACGGAGATCTTGGTTAATAACGGTGATTTTTCCTCCCAGTTTATTGAGAGAAACATTCCTTCGAGCCAAATCAGCCAGGGATTGTTGAATCTCCACCGCGGTGATGTGTTGAAAAGGCTTGATGCTCAACAGAAGAGAAATAATGCCGTTTCCTGCTCCCAGGTCCAGGATCTCATCTCTCGGCTCAGTGCGGATAAAATCAGCCAAAAGAGGAGAATCGACAGAAAAGCGGTATCCCTTTTTTTTCTGAAGAACACGAATGCGGCCGTGATAAAAAGAATCCAGAGTTTCATCCTGACCTTTTATTCGATTTATCTGCTTCACTGGTAAATAATTCTGTTTATTCTTTAAGAAAAATCAACCGTATATTTTCAAGACAACCGGCCTGATCCTTGATCATAGAGATCATGAGAAACGGCTTGTCTATGATTCATCCCTGCTCAGTTGAGTAAAAACAATAATCTTCTGGGGGAGGATCTCGGCAAATCCTCCTTCAACGGAAAACTTTTCCTGCTTCTGGTTGACCTGGTATGATATCTCGCCTTTTCCCAGAGCGGTCACCAGAGGACGATGGCCAGGAAGGATTCCTATGTATCCTTCCAGGCTGGGCAGGGAGACTGCTTTGGCCTCGCTGTCAACCAGCAATTTACGGGGTGTTATCACCTTCAGGTGAACGGACAAAGGCAAATCCCCGCTCATGCTGATTTCAACTCCTGGGCCCTCTCTGCCACCTCTTCTACTCCTCCCACCATGTAAAAGGCCTGTTCGGGCTTATCGTCATGCTTCCCTTCCACCAACTCCTTGAATCCTTTCACCGTCTCCTCAATGGTCACATACTTCCCTGACCTTCCGGTGAATTCCTCGGCCACATGGAACGGCTGGGAGAGGAAACGCTGAATCTTTCTTGCCCGGGCTACGGTCAATTTATCCTCTTCTGAAAGCTCTTCGATCCCCAGGATGGTGATGATATCCTGAAGATCTTTATATCTCTGCAGAATCTCTTTCACCTGTCTTGCCACTTCATAATGTTCCTCTTCTATGACCCGGGGATCCAGTATACGGGAATAAGAAGAGAGAGGATCAACAGCAGGATATATCCCCATCTCAGTGAGGGCACGGGAAAGGTTAGTGCTGGCATCCAGATGGGAAAAAGTGGTGGCAGGAGCAGGATCGGTGAAGTCGTCGGCTGGAACATAAATGGCCTGAACTGAAGTGATGGAACCCCGCCTGGTGGAAGTTATCCTTTCTTCCAGCTCTCCCAGCTCGGTGGCCAGGTTCGGCTGGTATCCTACGGCCGAGGGCATCCTTCCCAGCAGGGCTGATACTTCGGAGCCGGCCTGGACAAACCGGAAGATATTATCGATAAACAGAAGAATATCTTGCCCCATCTCATCCCTGAAATATTCTGCCACCGAAAGTGCGGCCAATCCTACCCTCAGCCTGGCTCCAGGAGGTTCTGTCATCTGACCGTAGATCAAGGCGGTCTTGTCTAGGACCCCTGATTCTTTCATCTCCAGCCAGAGATCGTTTCCTTCCCTGGTCCTCTCTCCCACTCCAGCAAAAACTGAATAACCCCCGTGCTTGATAGCCACATTGTGGATCAATTCCATGATGATCACTGTTTTCCCCACCCCTGCTCCTCCGAACAGACCGATCTTCCCTCCCTTCAGGAAAGGCTGGATTAGGTCTATCACTTTGATTCCTGTCTCAAACATCTCCAGCTTGGTACTCTGCTGCTCCAGAGAAGGCGCAGGGCGGTGGATGGGATATCTCTCTTTTGCCTTTATCTCACCCTGATAATCCACCGGCTCCCCTATGACATTCATCAGCCGTCCCAGTGTGGCCTTCCCCACCGGCACCTGGATAGGACCATCCAGATCCACAGCTTTCATTCCCCGGGCCAGCCCTTCGGTAGGATGCATGGACACACACCTCACTCTATCCTCGCCCAGATGATGCTCCACTTCCACTATGATGTCCACCGGAGTGGGGGTTTCATATCCTTCGCTGGTGATGCGGATGGCATTGTATATTTCAGGAAGATCTCTATCCCTGAACTCAACATCAACCACAGGACCGATGACCTGGACAACTTTTCCCGTCTTTTGGGCTGCGGTTTCTTTACCCTTTTTTTTCTTTCTGGTCACTTTTTTCCTGGCTTCCGTTTTCTTCTTGGTTTCCGCCTTTTTCTTTGTTTTCTTTTTTTTCTTCTCTCCGGGCATTTTGATCTCCCTTCTTGCTATTTCTTCGCCAATTCATTCACTGCGGTCATTATCTCTAAAAGTTCCTTGGTTATGGAAGCCTGTCTCATCTTATTCAATACCAAGGTCAAATCACCGATCAAGTCCTCAGCATTCTGGGTGGCGTTATCCATGGCCATCATCCGAGAGGCCTGTTCAGCTGCTGAGGACTCGAAGAAAGCATGACATATCTGGTTCTCCACGTACAAAGGAAGAAGCAAAGACAATAAGGAACCTGACTGGGGTTCCCAGGCCAGGGGCAGCTCTGCTTTTTCCGCTTCTGCTGGGGGGACTTCGATGGGAAGAATCTTGGCCGCGGTTATCCTTGGCGCCAGGATAGACTTAAACTCATTGTAAAGCACATAAACAGCGTCTGTCTTATGGGTGATGTAAAGATTCATCAAGAATCGAGCCAAATCTTTAAGATCATCAGAGGTCAATTTGTCCACATTATCCTGGTAGATGCGATCTGAAGGAAAGGGATGCGATCTGAACAAACTCACCGCCTTTTTGCCTATCAGGACCATTTGCACTTCTGCCTTCTGTGCTTTTTCTTCAACAAAAGACACTGCTTTTTCCAGAAGATTTGAGTTGAAGGCTCCGCACAGACCTTTATCTGAAGTCATGACCACCGCTTCTATCCTTTTTTCCTTTCTTTTCATCAGAAGAGGATGTTCATGTCTTTCTGCCCAAAAAGAAATCTCAGAAATAACGGGGGAGTAAGAATGCCAGTAGGGCCGAGATTCCATAACCAGGCGTTGGGCTTTTCTCAATTTGGCCGTGGCCACAGTTTTCATGGCCTGGGTGATCTGCTGGGTGTTCCGGACACTCTTTATCCTCCTTCTGAGATCAATCAAAGCAGGCATGCTAATTTTTCTCCTGGCTGGATTTTTTTTCTACATTCTTCCCCTTTTCTTGTCCTTCCCTGTTCTCTTCAATTTTCTCTCTTTCCTTCTCTTCCTCTTCTTCTTTTTTTTCGGCGTCGACATCCTGCTGGCCCTCTTTCTCTTCAGCTTTCTCTTCCTTCATCTTTTCTTCGGCCTTTTCTTTTTCTTCCTCCACCTCTTCCCTTTCTTTGAACTGGCGGTTGAATTCTTTCAGGGCCTTGTTTATGGCTTCGTCCAGCTCAGCATCAATCTCTTTTTTTTCATCTATTCTCCTCAACAGATCTTGATGCTTGCTCTCAAAATAGTCATAAAGCTGCTTCTCATATTCCTCTATCTCGCTCACCTCGAATTCATCTAAAAACCCTCTATTTCCTGCATAGACAATCAAAACCTGTTTGGCCACAGGGAGAGGGACATACTGATCCTGTTTAAGGATTTCAGTCATCCTTTCTCCTCTATCCAGTTGGGCCTGACTGGCTTTGTCCAATTCTGTACCGAACTTGGCGAATGTCACCAGCTCTCTGTACTGGGCTAAATCGAGGCGCAGTTTTCCGGCCACCTGTTTCATAGCTTTTATCTGGGCATTCCCTCCTACCCTGGAGACAGATATGCCTACGTTGATGGCTGGCCTTATGCCGGTATTGAACAGTTCAGGCTCCAGATAGATCTGGCCGTCAGTAATGGAAATAACATTGGTGGGAATATAACCAGAGACATCTCCCGCTTGAGTTTCTATGATAGGAAGAGCAGTCAAGGACCCCCCTCCATTTTTATCATTGTATTTGGCTGCTCTCTCCAGGAGCCTGGAATGAAGGTAGAAGACATCCCCGGGATAAGCCTCCCGTCCAGGAGGCCGCCGCAGCAGGAGAGAAATTTCCCGGTAGGCTGCGGCATGTTTGGATAGATCATCATAGACCAGAAGAGCATGCTTTCCGTTGTCTCGAAAATACTCTCCCACAGCGCAGCCGCTGTAGGGAGCAAGATACTGAAGAGGAGAAGGATCGCTGGCCGGTGAGGCCACCACCACCGAATAATCCATGGCTCCGTAATCCTGGAGAACCTTGATGACGTAGGCCACAGTGGAGTTTTTCTGCCCAATAGCCACGTACACACAAATGACATCTTTGCCTTTCTGATTGATTATGGTATCCACGGCGATAGCTGTCTTCCCTGTCTGCCGATCCCCGATGATCAGCTCCCGCTGACCTCTTCCTATGGGAATCATGGTGTCGATGGCCTTTATCCCCGTCTGCAGAGGCTCTTTAACCGGAAGCCTATCAACCACCCCAGGAGCAAGGCGCTCCACCTTCATGCGAACATCACTGTTGATAGGTCCTTTTTCATCCAAAGGCATTCCCAGCGGATTAACCACTCTGCCCACTACAGCTGGCCCTGATGGGACTTCCATGATCCGGTGGGTCCTTTTGACCAAATCTCCTTCCTTGACCAGGTGGCTTTCGCCCAACAGCACTCCTCCCACATTGTCTTCTTCTAGATTGAGTGCAACGCCATAGACTCCTCGCGGAAACTCCAGAAGCTCATTGTACATCACCCTGTCCAGTCCATAAATCTGGGCAATCCCATCTCCCACTGCGGTCACGGTTCCCACTTCCTTGATGTCAACCTCTGTCTCATATCCTTCGATCTGGCGTTGTATGATTCTGCTTATTTCATCAGCTTTTATTTCCATTTTTATCCCGGCTCCTCACTCATTTTTTCTTTTATATCTTCCAGACCGCCTTTTATTGATAGGTCATAGACGATGTTCTTCTTTCTTAAAGAAAGACCGGCGATCAGACCAAGGTCTATGTTATATTTTAATGAAACCGGCCCTTTTTCTAAAAGCTCTAATTTTTCTTTCAGTCTTTTTTTCTGGCTCTGGGACAAAGAAACAGCCGAGGAAACCTGGATAGTGGAAATGCCCTTCTTTTCATTCCATAATTCAGGTAACAATTCTAAAATTTGAGGGAAAAGCTCTAACCGATTATTCTCTACCAGCAGAGAAATAAACCGACGGATTTTATCTGGTAATGAGAGCTTGGTTAAAACCTCCTTGGCAATTTTCATTTTTCTGAAAGTGGGCAGGAATGGACTCAACAGAGCCTGCTGGAGATTTTTCTGCTCGGAGAGAAAATTTTGGAATTCTATAAGTCTCTGTGAAAGGGTCTGGTACTCCTTCTGGTCTTGGATAGAGTTCACCAACCCCTGGGTGTATCTTCTAATGAGAACTTGATTCTTCATAAAACTCCTCGAGCTTCCCCAGAGATCTTTCAATCATACTTGACTGGAGTTCTTCTGTCATCCTTTTCTCGATCTTCTTTCGAGCCATCTCGGTGGCCAGCTCCGCAGTGTACTCTTTCAGCTCCCGGATGCCGGCACGGGTGAGCATTTCAATCTCATCTTTAGCGAAATTCCTTATTTTCTCAGCTTCGCGCAGGGCCTCTTCCATCCTCCTCTCTTTCCGTTTTTCTCCCTCCATCTCACCTTCTTCTGTAATCTTTTTCACTTCCTCATCTAACCGATCCAATCGATTTTTGGCTTGTTGAAGCTTTTTCTCCGCTTCCCTTCTTGAATTTTCAGCTTCCCTGAGAGAACGTTCGATCTTTCCTGCTCTCTGTTCCAGAAATCGGCGAAGAGGCTTGGCCAGAAGATAGGCCAAACCTCCAAAAAGGACAATAAAATTTATGGTTTTGCCTAAAAAATCCATCAGGGGAGTCCCATGATTTTCCTCTGCCCAAGCTGTCTGGAAAAGGAAAGGCAACATCAGAAAAATAGTAATGATGTGTTTTCTTCTCATCAGTTCAACAGCCTCTTTTCGATTTGCACGGCCAAATGTTCGCTTCTGGAAGCCAGTTCTTTTTTCATCTCCTTTATCTGCTTATCCAGCTTCTTTTTGGCTTCTTCTACCTTACGGCGGCATTCTTTATTGACCTCTTCCAGCATCCGTTCCTTCTCTTTCAGTCCTTCATTCTCAAGATTTTCCCGTGTTATCTGAGCTTTGGCTCGAGCTTCCCTCAACTGCTGCTCGATCCGCAAAGATGTTTTTTCGAACCATTCCGAAGCTTCACGGGCTGCTTTTTTCCTCTCTTCAAGCTGAGTTTCTCTCAGCCCCATAATCTTCCGCAGAGGATCAAAAAAGAGTTTTGTCAGCACAGCAACCAGTATCCAGACTATTAAAAAGACAACGATTAAGCTTGTATCGATTTCAAGCATAGTGGATAAAGACAAGTGTCCAAATTAGGCTGCATTATTCATAAATTGAAGGTTTTCCCAGATGCAGTCATGAATTCCAGGGGA
>JBKHJA010000100.1:0-9486 GCA_046538375.1 Candidatus Aminicenantota bacterium | reverse complement strand
ATGTATTTTTTGGGGCAAAAAAACCAATTTTAACCCTTTTTTCTGTGGAAAACTTCAATTAAGTTTCTGAAAATAATATAATTGCCCGGGCCCGACCCAAAAAACCCATAACTGTGGACAATTAAGTTTCTGAAAATAATATAATTGCCCGGGCCCGACCCAAAAAACCAAAGCAAAAAACCGAAAAACCTAAAAGAAAGGTGATTCATGCTGTTGTATAGTCATGGCAAAATATTGAGATGAGAACCCTTGTATGAGAAAATGGGGGTGTAAAATAACAGATTATATTAATGCAATCTTTCACATTGAGCTATAAAATTTCTTGGCTTACTTTTTTCTGTGAAGGGGAAGTTATCTTATTATTCCTAAACGTTTTTTAGAATTGGTTACAGTTCGAAATTCGCTAAATTTAGCCAAAATTTGAGTTATCTCAATGTGAGAAATTAGATTAAAATAAAGTGAGACTCAACACGGAGAGTGTGGGGTGACATGAAACTCGGGTTCTTGAAAAAGAAAGGATGGATTGCCGCGGCAGCCCTTCTTCTGCTGATCATAGCACTCATCCTCCTGGCGCACACCCGGCTGATAAGGTCCAGGGTTTTGGGGTACGCCCAGAATTATCTTCAAAAAAATCAGGGAATTCACCTGAGCGTCCAGTCTTTCAAGTACAACCTTCTGGATCTCCGCTTCAGGCTCAAAGGATTGGTGGCCACATCTCAGAAAAACCCCGATTTTCCTCCTTTTTTAAAGGCCGATGAGGTGGAGATAGAAATTCCTCTCTCCCTTATTCTGGGAAGGAAGCTTCGCATCCAGAGTCTGAATATAAAAAACCCAGAGATCAACATCCATATCGACCACCAGGGGAAGAACAACCTCCCTTTTCAAACCAGGAGAAAAGTAAAGGAGCCGAGCGCAAAAAAACTGCCGGAATTGGTTTTTGAGCGCTTCCAGGTTCAGAGTGCCCGGGTTCACTTTAAAGATCAACAGAAGCGCACGGAGGTTCGGCTCTCTGGAATCCACATCCACATCAACTGGCAGGGAGAGGGGAAGCATGATTTCCTTGTAGAAACCAGGGAAGAAGGATTTTTGAGCTATCAGAACATCCGTTACCCTCTTTCTGACCTGAACCTGAAGGCTGAGATCGGTTATGAAGGCGCCGGTTTAAAGGAATTCCGTTTCTTGCTGGGAAAAAGCGAGTTTCATCTCGCGGGCCGTGTGGATGACTTTTTTCAGCCCCGGCTTGACACCAGAATAAAGTGTCAGCTCGATGCTGAGGATTTAAGCTCTGCTTTTTCCCTGGAGAGGTCTTTTACAGGAAGGCTAAAGCTCGATTCTTATGTTCAAGGTCCCCTGAGCAGCCTGGATGCCCGCCTTCAAATCCAGGGTGATGCCCTGAGTTTCGGTGAATTGAAAGATACCGCCTTAAAAACGGACCTGGCCTGGAAAAACCAAATCCTTTCCGTTTCTTCCCTGCACATGGCTGCGGCCGGAGGAGAAGTGGAGCTGGACGGGAAAATCCAGATAAGGTCAGGCCGCCTGTCCGGAGGATTTGAGCTCAAGACTCATAAAATTAAAGAACTCGCAGCCCGCATCGCTTCTTTTTCTCAAAGCCTGAGCGGGATGGACATTCTGAAATCAGACATGGACGGCCGGGTGGTGGTCTCGGGCAGACTGGAAGGAAGCACAAAAGCCCCCCGTGTGGAGATGAAGATAAGGGGAAGGGAATTGGGTTTCCGGGAGCTTCAAAACCTCACCTTAGACGGCAGGGTGGTCTATGATACCGATTCCCTACGGGTTGATTTCCTGCGGGTAGCAGAAAAAGAGGCTTATCCTGAAAACGGGATCAGGATTTCAGGCCTTTATCCCTTAAAAGACTCTTCAAGACCTCTTCGCTTTGATGCTTCAGGGAAAAAACTGTCCCTCAGGAGGATCCTCAAAGGTCTGGGCTCAGATGTCCAGGTGGAGGCCGTGGCCGATTTTGAACTTGAAGGAAGAGGAACCTTCGATTCTCCCCGGATCACGGCCCATGCGCTGTTGAAAGATGCGGTGTATGGGACCAGGAGCATAGGAGAGCTGAAGATCCAGGCCCGCTCTTCTGGGGGAAAATTGGATTTTGAAGTCCTGGCGCCTTCTTATTCTTTTGCCGGTCAAGGATCTCTTGACCTGTCCTCTCCCTATCCTGTGGAGGCAGAGTTAATTTTGGACGATTTAGCCGTTGAGAAAATAAGAAGCCTTATGTTGTTTGATAAAGAATGGGACATATCCGGAAATTTGAAAGCCAGAACCAGGGTAAAAATGGAGGCGCTGAATCCTGTTAAAACCCTTTGTTTTGAGTTCCAGGCTGAGGAACTCAGCCTGAAAAGAGGCCCCCATGAGCTCAGGAACAAAGGCCCTGTCATCTTATCCTATGATGAAGGAGGAATCAGCATACAAAACCTGGTTCTTACGGGTACAGGAGCCAGGATTCAGGCTGAAGGGGCTCTTCCCGCTGAGTCCTATTCTTCGTCCGGAATCAGGCTGGATGCTGAGGTGGACCTTTCTTATGTTTCTCTTTTTCTGCCTGACATCCAGGCCCAGGGCATCCTGAAGTTGAATGCCCGGGCCCAGGGAAGCGCTTCTGATATGGAACTGGCCGCTGAAATAGGCCTCTCGGATTCAACCCTCGCCCTGGCTGAAATTCCTTCACCTTTTGAAGACATCCGGCTTCGGGCCAGGGCCGCCAAAAACATGATGACTGTGGAATCTTTATCCTTCCGTTTAGGCAAGGGGAGATATGAACTGCAAGGCGCTTTTCCTCTGGAATCTTTTATGATGAGTCCTGAGGAAGCTGAGCGCGGCTTTGAGAAAGAGCCGGTAAATCTTAAACTCACTTTACAGAATTTTGACCCTTCCCTGTTAAAAGATATATCTGGTGCGGACATCCTTCAGGAGATGGGCGGGAAAATCGACGGAAAAATTGAAATAAGGGGGAAGCGGTTGCGGCTGAACGATTTATCCGCTTCTGCCTCCTTGGATACCCTGGAGCTTGATTTCTTGGGCCTTTCCTTCAACCAGGATGCCCCCGCTCAGATTCAAATGAAAGAGGGAAGGGTGGAGATTCAAAATTTGGCTCTCTCACACGGGGAGAACCGCCTGTCTGTTCAGGGTTCGGCGGATTTTGTCCAGGCGGAATTCCTGGATCTTTTCGTGGAAGGCCGCGTGGATTTAAAGATTCTCGGTGCGATTGTCGGGGAGGGCTTTTTTTCTGGTGCGGCTGAGTTTCGAATCGGGCTGGCTGGCCGTTTCACAGACCCCCAGATGCACGGTTTCATCAGCCTTGAACAGGGAAGCCTTCAGATTTTGTATCCCCGGATCCTTCTCAGCCAGGTTGAAGGAAGGATGGAGCTTGACCGGCGTCAGGTCAACCTGGAAAAAATCCAGGGGCGTTTAAACGGCGGAACTCTGGAGCTGAACGGAGATATTGGACTCGAAGAATGGAAATTCAGCCGGGCCCGGGTTGACCTTAACATCCAGAACTCTTTGTTCGACTTTCCCAGAGATCTGCAGTCGCAGGTCTCATCCGATCTTGTGTTTGAATCAAACGGGAAAAAGCACTCCTTAAACGGCCGCCTAACCATCATCGATGCCAAATACACGGAGCCGTTCAGCGTGGAGTCCACCGTTTTTCATCTTCTGCGCCGGGGAACCCCGGTGCGGTCCTTCCGCCAGCCCAGCCCTTTTTTGAGCCAGTTTTATTGGAATATCACGGTGAGTACCCGCAATGCTCTTTTGATCGATAACAATATTTCCAGGTCAGGATTGACCGCTGATCTCAAGCTTGGCGGCACTTTCTATAATCCAGCCCTGGCGGGACGGGTGGAGTTTGAAGAGGGTGGTGAAATCTATTTCAGCCAGAATACCTTTGTGGTGGAGCAGGGGACAGTGGATTTCATCCATCCCACCCGGATAGAACCCGACCTCAATCTCAGCGCCCGGACCCAGGTCAGCGGGTATGATATCCGGCTGCTTCTTTCCGGGACTCCGGATAAACTTTCTGCCAGCTTCACCTCAGATCCGCCCCTTTCTGAGCCCAACATCATTTCTCTTCTGGTGACAGGACGAACCCTGGAAAGCGCCTCTGCTTCGGTCCTGGATGTGGCCGGCAGCAAGGCCCTCTCTTATCTCAACAATGCTTTTACCGGCAGGATCGAGAAGGCTTTAGCCAGGAGCCTGGGTCTTGAGAGCGTGCGCATCGATGCCAGCCTGGTCTCCACCGAGGAGAATCCAGGGGCCAGGATCACTGTGGGGCAGCATCTGGCCCGCAGCTTTGAGCTTGTTTTTTCGCAGGACCTCAAAGATGCCCACAACAGGACCTGGATCGCAAATTATAATCCACGTCAGAACGTCAACCTTCAGGGAGTCAAGCGGGATGACAATGAGTTCAATTTCGCCCTCCGCCATGAGCTCAAGTTCGGCCTGGAAGAGGAAAAAAGCATGCCTTTGAGCGGGCTGAGGCGGGAAGTTCTGAGGGTGGGCAGGATCGAGGTGGAAGGCCGGGTGGGATTAGAAGAGGGGAAGGTCCGCAGACAGATCAAGCTCCGGGAAGGGAAGCGGTTTGATTTTCTCAAATTCCGGAAAAGCCTGGAACGCCTCCGCCGGCTCTACCGCAAAAACAGCTATTTGAGTTTTTCGGTGAATCCTTTAAGGGAAGAAAAAAACGGCCGGGTGAAGGTGATTTTTCAAATCCAGGCAGGACCCAGGATTTTTCTAAAATACCAGGGAGCGGCTGTGCCCGGAAAAATAAAAAAAGAAATCATCCACACCTGGTTTGGAAGCTCTTTCGGGGAGCTGGCCAGGGAGGCCATAAAACAAAGGCTGCGGGTTTATCTGATAAAAAAGAAATATTATCAGGGAGCGGTTCATGCCCGGGAGCAGGAGCACACGGAAGAGGAGAGAGTGATCCTGTTTGTGATGGACCGGGGGATCAGGTATGATGCTGTGAACATCACTTACAGCGGAAGCCGGGCGTTATCCTCGGATAGGCTGACTTCATTTTTAAAAAAGAGCGGCCTTCTAAGCGATATCTTTGTCAATCCTCGAAAAGCAGCGAGGTCTATTGAGGAACTCTACAGCCAGGAAGGATACCTGAGTGCAGAAGTCGAATCTCCTTTGGTCAGGTTCCGCCCGCAAAGAAAGAGGGTGGATGTGCACTTTCGGCTTCAGGAGGGTCCCCGGTTTCAGGTGGGAGAGACGGAGTTTAACGGGGCGCGGTTTTTCGATAGAGAGCGGCTCATCCAGGAAATCGGTATGCACCCGGGGGATGTCATCTCTCCCCAGAAATACAATGAGGCTCCCCAAAAAATCAGGGATGCCTACGCCAGAAAAGGATTCAACCAGGTGGTTGTCCGGTTCCGGATCGAGGTTCATGAGCGGGAAGGTCTGGTGGATTTGATTTTTGATATCCAGGAGAATCAGCAGGGAAAAATCGCCAGGATCCAGGTTTCAGGAGATTCGCTGACCCGGAAGAAAGTCATCCTCAGGGAAATGATGTTCAAACAAGGGGATATGGTGGATTTTCACTTGATCAACCAGACCAGGAAGCGGCTGTATGACCTGGGGATTTTCGAACGGGTGAATATCGAAGTGGTCCCTGTGGAGAAGGAGGGATTAGCCTATCCGGCCGGAGAGAGCGGCCGCTCCGATTCGGTCGCCTTCTACAGGGTGGAGATCGAGGTCGCGGAGCTCAAGCCCTACCGTTTGCGCTACGGCGTTCAGTATGATACAGAGTCATCGGTGGGGATATCCGGCGGCCTGGTCAACCGCAATGTGCTGGGAAATGCCCATCTTGTGGGGGCGAGTTTCCGTCTGAACCGCGATGAGCGCGATGTGAGGGGCTTTTTCAGAACTCCCTATTTTTTCTCCAGGAAAATCAACACAGAATTTTTCACCTTCTTCAACAGAACCATCAAGCCTTCCTTTACCGTGGACCGCACAGGCATCACCTTCCAGCAGCAGGTGGAGTTCGCCAAATCTTACATTCTCTCTTATAACTCCACAATAGAGCGCCATCATACGTTTGATGAGCGTTTTGACGCTGATTCAGGACTGGACACCGCGGTGAATGTGGGCGTCCTGAATGCGGCTTTAACCAGGGATACCCGGGATAACATTCTTGATGCCCGCCGGGGTATTTTCTTTTCTCAGAATGTGGGGTATGCTCCGGGTCTTTTCGGTTCGGAGGCCAGGTTCATCCGTTATTTCGGCCAGTATTTTGCTTACAAAAAAGTCGCCGATTTTCTGGTGTATGCATCGGGGATTCGGGTGGGGATTGCTCGGGGCCTGGGGCAGGATCTGATCCCCAGCGAAAGGTTTTTTGCTGGCGGAGGAACCACCCTGCGGGGATTCGAGAAGGACAGCCTGGGGCCCAGGAATCCGTCAACCGGGCTGCCTGAGGGCGGGGAAGCGGTTTTCATCCTGAATCAGGAGTTGAGATTTCCTCTGTACAGGAAGCTGAGCGGAGCGGTGTTTTTAGACCTGGGCAATGTCTACGCCAGAGTTTCTGATTTTGATCCTTTTGAGGTGCGGAAAGCGGCCGGGTTTGGCCTGAGGTTTGACACCCCATTTGCCCTGGTTCGCTTTGACTGGGGGTTTAAGCTCGACCGCCGCCCCGGAGAATCCCTCTCCCGCATATTCTTCAGCATAGGCCAGGCTTTTTAGGGGGATTTTGGGCGGACTTTTCGGTTAAAGGTTCAGAACCAGCGAGCTCAGCACATAGTGGTCGGTGCTTTTGAATCCGGGCACGGGCTGGTGGTTGTATTTGAGCTGGTAGCTTATTTTAAGAGCCAGATTGCTGCTTATGCTGACAGCCAGGGAAGCAACAGAGGAGATGCGGTAATCGTCGGTGTCATCCAGGTTGAGAAACAATATCTCTTGAATATTGAATTCAGAAGTGGAGGACAGGCTGATTTTCAGCTTGCTGGAAGCCACCACTGAGGCAAAGGAGAGGGAGATATCCTTTAGCGGGGGAGGCTGGATATTGTTTTCTCTGCTCCATCCTAAAGTGGCTTCTGAAGAGAATTCTGATTTTTCTGATTTCCACCAGGTGTAGCCGCCTCCCAGGTTGAGAGCAAAACGGTAGTTGTAACCTGAAAGCACGTTTCTCTCTATTCCGGCATGCCCCAGGAAATAGGCTTTGGGAGAGAAGCTTCGTTTGTACTGCAGATGGCTGTAATAGAGCTCTGAATCTTTGGTTCCCTCGCTTTCAGAATAGATGACACTTCCTTTGAACTGGACTTTATTTTTGTCGAAGTTCAGGTTTTGCTCGGTTTCAAAGCCCAGGGTCAAGTCCTGGGTATTTCCTGAAGTCATCAGAAGAGAAAAGCTGGTGGATGAGGAATAGGCCTTCTCTTTTTTCTCCTCTTTCTCCTGGGCTTGAGCGGCCGCTGATAAAAGCGCCCACACCGCAGTGACCAGGATTATTTTTTTGATAACATCATACATTGGCTTCATTACTTTGTTTACAATAAGCTTCTGCCAAAGTCAAAATAAAAGAAAATAGGGACAAGAAAATAGGGACATGTTACCCATTTCCATTTTTTAGATATCCTTCACAGCTTGACATGATTCTTTTAATAATGGGAAGATAAGTGAAGCTGGGAGCAGCGAATGCCTCTGTGCTTGATTGAAATCATTCTGCCTGAGGAATACAGGAAAGAGGTCCAGGAATCACTCCAGGAACAAACTCCGTGCATCAAACAAAGGAGGGAAAATTGATGAAAAAGAGGAAGTTTGTCTGGAAAAGGCACAAGAAAGCGGGTCTTCCGCCGGGCACTCCAGTTTATATCGGGGAAAGGAAAGAAGAAAAGGTCAAGATTTCCATCCTGGACTATGATGAGACCCGGTTTGAGGAAAAGGAAGCCAAAAGGGAGCAGGACTGCTTCCCGTTTAAAGAAAAGCCCACTGTGACCTGGATAAATGTAGACGGGATTCATAAGGTAGAGATCATAGAAAACTTAGGGAAGCATTTCGATCTTCACCCGCTGATAATGGAAGACATCGTGAACACAGAGCAGCGCCCCAAGGTCGAGGATTCTGGCCATTACATCTATATTGTTTTGAAGATGCTGTATTATGATGAAAATGAGGGAGAAGTCCGGGGAGAACAGGTCAGTATTGTTCTTGGTGAGAATTTCGTCATTTCCTTCCAGGAAAGAGAAGGGGATATTTTTGATCCTGTGAGAGAGAGGATCAGGAGCGGCAAGGGCAGCATCAGGAAGATGGGACCTGACTATCTGGCTTATTCCCTGATGGATGCCATTGTGGACAATTATTTCGCTATCCTGGAGAAAGTAGGGGAGCAGATGGAGGGATTGGAAGAAAGACTGGTGAGTGATCCCAGGCCCGAAACTCTGCAGGAGATTCATAAGCTGAAAAGAGAGATGATATATCTGCGCCGCTCGGTGTGGCCTTTGAGAGAGGTTGTCAATGGCCTGGAAAGGGGAGAGTCCCCGCTTATCCATAAACCCACCCGCATCTACCTGCGCGATGTTTATGATCACACCATTCAGGTGATCGATTCTGTGGAAACCTTCCGGGATATGCTGTCAGGGATGCACGACACCTATCTTTCCAGCATCAGCAACAGGATGAATGAGATCATGAAGGTTTTGACCATCATTGCCACCATCTTCATTCCTCTGACCTTTATCGCCGGTGTTTATGGGATGAACTTTGAGTTTATGCCCGAGCTGGGGTGGAAGTGGGCCTATTTTATGGTGTGGGCGGTGATTGTTGGGGTGGCCGGCGCCATGGTGGCTTTTTTCAGGAAAAAAAAGTGGCTGTAGAGGTTAGAAATTGAGATTTTTTCTATGAATTGTTTTTAACACAATTAACACAATTAAAACTGTTACCATGTCATCGGGAGCAGCCATGGGAAGTCATGATAGATAAAGCATGGGAAGTTATGGTAGAGAAAGAAAAAATCATTTATAATTTTATCCATAAAATCCAGCGAGATGAGGGATCTCGATTTATAAAAGCGGGCCATACGGAGGCAGGAAAGAGGTGACAGGATGAGAAAAGCAAAGATGGTTGTTCAGGGATACAAAACAGTGACCTGTTTGGGTCAAGAAGAGGCTTTGAAAGCCATAAAAAGGCTGAATGCGGGCACTTGGGTCGATCAAGCGTACCAGGGGGATGGATATGTCGGTTTTAACTTAGAGACAGGCGGTGTTGCTGACCATCCAGGCCCCACCACCATCACATTGTATGAATTGCCCCGGGATCAAAACTGTTCACTGGGGGACCTTCGCAACCATTTTTGGCAGAACTGGTCCCGCCTCCAGATAGAAATAGAAGACAGGGTGAAGTCTTTTTATGTCCAGAACTACGAAATCACCTGAACTTTCTTGATTCACTTTTTAATAAAATAAATAAAAATAAGAAAATAAAAATAAGGGGTCGGGCACAGATATTTCTATTAATTTCAATAAGTTAACCTGAGTTTTC
>JBKHJA010000099.1:0-9516 GCA_046538375.1 Candidatus Aminicenantota bacterium | reverse complement strand
AATCTTCAATTTATGGATAATGCAGGATAACTGACATGCGCAGTTACGCAGGCGCTGAGATGGACGGTGAAGGAACGGCGTGAAAAACCTGGACGGGAGCGAAGCCATTCCCAAATACATGTTCTTAGTATATCACCCCCTGAAAAAAAGATGCTTCCTTCCTGCCTTATGTTCTGTTTAACCTTACCCTCTCCACTTGAGGCACCACTCTTTCCCTGTCAAAAGGAATGCCCACGGCCCACAGAAACAACAAAATTAATATTTAAAATTTATTGCTTCTTCATTTTTGTTTTGTTATAATGCGGCTCTGTAAAACTTTTATCAATAAGATAGAGGGAGGTCTTCAATGGGTAAAGTTCTCGCCATCATCGGAGGATTAATCGCCATGGCTGGAGGCATAGTGCTGGTTATTTTTGTCTGGTGGCGCGAATTCTATGAACTCGTTTTTGGATTTGTTCCCCCAGTCCTCTTCTTCGCCGGCCTGATTGCGGTTATTGCTGGAATCAGCAGCATCAAAGACGCCATGAGAACCAAAAAGCTGGAAGAAGAAACGAAAGAAGAAGCTGAGAAAGAAGAAGAAAAAAAAGAAGAAGAAAAACCAGAATAAAAAACAGCCATTTTCTGTTTGGTTTGAACCGAGGTCAATTCTTATACTTTAATATCTGTTTCCCTTTTCCTGATTAACAGATCTTCCGGGATTGACCTCTTTACTAAAAAAATCTTATCTTTCCCTCTTTCCATTTCCTACTTTCACAAATATTTTCACATTGGATATGTCTGTCATGAGCCATCATGACTGTGCACTCTCCAGAGAACTAACATATTGACTCAGCGCTTTCATACTGGTTGGGAAGCGAGGATGAACGGGGATGTCCGTTGGAAAGCCCCCACCTCACCAAAAGAAAATGCGGCCTCATACCCAAAAGGGATTGACTATTGGTGTGGAATATTGTAATTTGTAATTAAATTGCAAGCTGCAGGAGGCTTCAGATGGCTGACAAAAAGACAGAAAACAACACAGATTCTAAAGAAAAAAAACGCCAGCGTCCTCTGGATGAATGGGGCAACCAGGTGGAAAAGTTCGCTTCCAGAACAGCAGAATCAATCAAAAGAGTCATCGATAAAGCCCTGGCTTCAAGAAATACAGTGCTGACCATCCGGGTTAACGACGAGAGCAATAAGAAGTTGAACATGCTGGTGGAAGCAGGGTTGTTTAAAAGCCGCTCTGAAAGCGCAGCTTTTCTCATTCAAGAAGGCATAAAAAGCCAAGAGGTTCTGTTTTCTAAGATATCCAGCAAGTTGGAAAAGATAAACAAGATAAAATCCGATCTCCAAGGCATTGTTTCCCAGGAAATCGGAAACCAGAGCAAAAAAAGTCAGAAGTCTTAGATCAATAATCCTTAGGGACCCCCGATCTTCACCCTCTCCGGCTTACCGGAAGCATCCCCAAAACCGTGATGATTATAAATACTGATTGTAAGGGGTGAGGGATGGGGGGTGAGGAAGCCCCTATGAGGACTGAGCGGGCATGGTTCCTCTCCAAAGGAGAGGAGAGCGAAGTCTGAATGGGAGCTAATTTTCCTGATTTGTGGCTTTCCGGCTCACCTTCCCTCTTGCCTCCGATAAAAAACCTATGATAATATTTTTTAGTGGTTTATATCGTATGTCTTCTGACTATGGCCTCACCTCTCCTTTCCACCACCACCCAAGACATAGAAAAGTCTTTCCTCCAGAACAACGCCCACATGCTGTACCCACAATTTTCCTCCCGAAGCTTTATAAACATCTCTCTACCGGAGCCCATATCTTTTTCTGACCAGCTTTCTCACCAACAGGCCTATTTTCTTTTTCGAGAAATATTCCGCTCCTATTTGACTTTTGAGTTTTACTCTGAGAGCGATCCAGCGCCTGATGGAAACCATTTCATCTTCAAGGCAAGGTGGTCTTTCAAAAATAAAAAGAACAACAACCAGTACGTGTTCCGTATCTTCTTCTACCTAACTCCTGAAAAGGCCAGCCCCCGGCCATCTTTTTCTCCCTTTCCGCTGAAAGTCAGTAAAAATTCGAAAAAAAAATGGGAAATCACTGAGATCAAGGCAGAGAAAATTTGAAAAAACCAGGGATTATAGCCAGAAAAAGGCCTTTTTTTTTGGGTTTCCTCATATGCCTGTTTCTCTCTGTCCTGGTCCTGTCCCTTCTGTTGATCCTTCCAGCTTTTCTCTCCTCAAGTGATCACCAAGAATCATTATCCCGACTGAGAAGCCAGGCAGAAACCATAAAGTCCGAATTCCACAGGTTGATAGAAGAAATGGAACAGAAACAAAGACTTGTCCTCCGTTCTCCCTTCCCCCAGAAAAAAGATGAAATATTTGCTCTGTTCGATTCACTTCATCTCAATAGGGATAAAGAAGGAATTGCCTATTACAGCAGCAAAGGAGAGCTTATTTTATGGCTGGGCAATGTCATGGATATCAGGACTATACTGGCCCGAAATAGAAAAGAAACTCCTTTCCAGGTCAAAAAATCGTCTCTTCTCATCAAAGAAAAGGCTTCTTCCTACCTGGTTTCTTTCCAGAAAACCGATGAACATCATTATCTGGTTTTTTACCGCCTTTTGGCTTTTATTCCTCTTTTTAAGGCTCCGTATCTTGAACCTTATCATTTTCTGAGAAGTGAACTTATGACCAACTGCCTGATTGATTACAGGGATTTCCGAGAAGATGTTACAGGTTTTGAAAAGCTTTTTGCCAAACACCAAGATGAGTATATCGGCCAACCCAGACTACAGGATGAAGTCCAGACCATCTTTTTCCCCCTCAGAAATAAAAAAGATGAAATTGTGGCCACTGTTACCCTCAGCTCACCCTCTCTTTTGGCCAAACTTTCGGCACAACAAGAAGACATCCTTCTTGTCCTTTACTCCATTTTCGGCCTCTCTCTTCTCTTTCTCCTTCTGCATGTTGCAAAAATGCCTTCTTTCCGCCAAAAACGAAAGCCCCTTGCTTTACTGGCCATCCTCTTGATTCTGGCGGGTCTCAGATGCCTGTTGATCCCGCTGAGCCAGTTGGAGAGAATCCAATCTCTTCCCTTTTTCTCACCAGCAAAAGCAAGTTTTCTATCTCTCTGGGTGCTGACCAAGTCGCCTGCGGATATATTTCTAACATCTCTTTTTCTCTTCCTGCTCATCTTCAGCTTTAAGCTTTATGCCCAAAAGCTTTTCCAGGCTGAAAAAAGAAAAATCTCCTTTCTCCTGTCCCTGGCCGTCCATGTGGTGTTGATTTTCATCTCATTAACTCTTTTGGCCATCTTCGGAGAAATCCTTTTCCGCCTTGTCTATCACTCCAGCCTAAACCTTCTCCGTTTTTCCTTTAACCTGTCCTTCATTCTTCTTCATGTCAGCATCCTCCTGTTTTTCATAAGCTTTTTTTTGATCATTTTGACTGCAATGAGAACGGCGGCTCTTTATTCCGGCATGATGTGGCTGCCTTTTCTTGTCCTGGCCGTCGAATTTGGCCTGTATGTTTATCTGTACAGGCAAAAAAACTCTGCTGCGCTCTTCTCCCTCCAGGCTGCTCTGGTTATCCTGATCCTGCTTCTCGGTTTTTATCCAGAGACCATCAGCAAAAAGGAAGTTCTCTTTGGCTCCCTCCTGCTGAGCACCCTCTTTTTGTACGCATCTCTCCACCTTTATACATCAGAGAGAAATCATTTTCTCATACAGCATTCTCTTCAAAACATCATAAGATCTCAGGAACATTGGGGAAATTTTTTGATCAGGCAGTCCTTACCCCAAATCGAGAAAAAGGAAAAGTCGATCACTTCCTTCCTCCAAAATCCAGAAGTGCCTGACTTTGCCCATTCCCTGTGGGAAAGAACCCTGATAGCCAAATTCAACCGGTATTCCAGCCTGGAAATCCTGAACTCAGAAAGGACCATCCTCTCCCGCTTTTCTCTGAATGTCCCTATCCTGTACCGCCTCGATTATGAGCTTCCTCTCAGTCAGGATTGGAACATTATCCACCAGAGCATCCCTCTTCTGGGGAAAGAAAGAGATTTTCTGGTGGCCTACAAAGATTGGGTGGAAGAAGAAAACTATCTGGGGAGGATGATCCTTTACCTCTCTATCGACTATGATATGCTGCCCTTTCTTTACTCTGCCAATCCTTATTATGAGGTCCTCAGGGTCTCCTCCATTCCCTCCCTCAACCAGCTCCAGTTAGGATTCGCCATCTTTGACCTCCAGGGAAAATTAATCTTCAATCCCCATAAAATATCATCAGGGATTCCTCCTCCTCTTTTAGATAAAATCACTTCATCACCCCAGCCCATGTGGTCCATCCTTGATGACAAAAACCATAAATTCCGGTGTTTCTATTTCAGACAAAACAACAGGATCTACTCCTTCTTCTTTCCTGTAAAAACCTTCTTTGATTATTCCGTAGAATTCCTGAAACTTTTCTTTCTCTATCTTGTATTACTTTTTCTGGCCCTTATTCTCTTTTCTCTTATCTTCGGGAAAAGAAAATTTCAAAATCCTCTGTGGTCTTTCTCCAACCGGGTGCACATCTCCTTTTTTGCGGTGGCTCTCATTCCTCTTCTTCTGTTCACCTTCTTCACCAGAAGCTTTTTCAGCCGAATCTTTGCCCAGCAGTTTACCGAAAAAGCCGAAATTCATGCTAAAATCGCCCAGAGCATCATGGAAGATGTCACTTTTCTCCAACAGGAGGAACAGCTCTCTTCTCGAATTCCACCCGAAGACGTGGTGCTGTGGATAAGCTCCACTATCTCCAACGACGTAAATCTCTACCAGGAAGGGAAGCTGGTCTCTTCCAGCCGTCGAGAATTCTTTGATTCCGGACTTCTCCCCCAGCTCATTGAGGGGGAAATCTATTATAAAATTGAATACCAGAATAATCCTTTCTACACCCAAACACAGAACATCGGCGATTATTCCTTCCATACCCTCACCATTCCCTATTATCCGGGCGAAACCTCTCTCCTCATCTCCCTGCCTTTTCCCCTGGAACATCAGGAAATATCAGAAGCCACCCAGGAACTGATTGAATTTTTATTCTTTATTTCTGTCTTTTTTATCGCTGCTGTGCTTTTCTTTGCCCGGGGTATCGGGGGAATGATCATCAATCCCATAAAAAAATTATTGAAAGGAACCAGACAGGTCAGTCTGGGCAATCTTGAAGTTTCAATCCAGCATAAGCCTAAAGACGAGATGAGAACCTTGATCGACGGATTCAACGCCATGGTAAAAAATTTAAAAAAACATCAACAGGAGTTGGCTGACATGAGCAAAAAAGTGGCCTGGGCAGAAATGGCCCGCAAAGTTGCTCATGAAATAAAAAATCCATTGACTCCCATCCAATTGTCCGCAGAACACATCCTGAAAGTTTATGAAGATAAGCCCCAAGATCTCGATCGCATCCTGAAAGAATCGGCCTCCTATATTATCAAAGAGGTGGAAAATTTAAGAAAAATTGCCCAGGAATTCTTGGAAATCTCAAGAGAAACCACTCTCCACAAAGAATCCGTTGACCTCAAAAAAATCATGAAGGAAACCACGGAGCCTTATAAAAAAATCCTTTCTGACCGCATCCAGTTCCAAGAACAATACACAGGGAAAGATTTCACCCTGCGGGCAGACAAAGCTACCTTAAAAATTGCCCTGAGAAACATCCTCACCAATGCCATCGAGGCCATCGAGGATCAGGGTGAAATAAGAATCAAGGTCAGGAAAGAGAGAACAGCCATCAAACTGGAAATAGCTGACTCCGGGGTGGGGATAAAAAAAGATTTGATGGGAAAGATGTTCGAACCTTATTTCTCCACCAAAGAGGTGGGAACAGGATTGGGACTCCCCATTGCAAAAAAAATCATCGAGAGTCACGGAGGCGCCATCCGGGCTTCAAGCAGAGACAGGCAGGGCACCAAAATTTCGATCACTCTTCCTGAATAAAGGGACAAATGAAGACATGGCCTGCCAAGAATGGTGGTCTTTTTAACTCCGGGCTGGCCTTTTTCCAAAGTTTGTGAAAGAATGTGTCCTTTCAAGTTTTTCTTAGAAGGGGCATTGCCCCTGAAACTTAAAAGGATCTTCTGAAATGAGAAAAACCCTTGTCACTTACTACAGCCTCACCGGAAACACCAAAAAAATAGCTGAAGTCATTTACCAAAACATTGCAGGGAAAAAAACTCTTCAACCAGTAAATGAAGTTCAGGAAATCGACCAATACGATCTTCTGTTCATCGGTTTTCCTGTCCATTCCCACAGTGTTCCGTTCAAAATAGAAAAATTTCTTAAAAACCTGCCTCCAGGCAAAAAAATCGCTTTTTTCTCCACTCACGGCTCCCATACAGGAAGTCATTTGAGCCGAGAAGCTTTGGAACACGCGACTGTTCTGGCCACTAAGGAAAAAGTTATAGGCACCTTTTCCTGTCGAGGAAAAGTCTCCCCTGAAGCCCTGGAAAAACTCAGCCGATCTCCCCAACACAGGGCCTGGACGGAAATGGCGGCTTCTGCCCACACTCATCCTGATAAATATGACCTGGAGGATGCTAAAGCCTTTGCCAAGTGGATAATGACTCTTCACTCCCAACAGCAGGAGTAGATGAATTCTCCTGTCTGAGCTGAACAGCTCTTCAGAAACGAAATCATGGTCTTTGCCTTGTCTTTTCTTTCAATTCCACCAGCACGCCGTTGAGGCTGAGGGGATGGATAAAAGCAATCAGGCTCCCTTCCGCACCCTTGACCGGAACCGGCTCCACAAACTGGACGCCTTTTTTCTTCAACTTTTCCACAGCCTTATGGATATCCTCAACCTCAAAACAGAAATGATGAATCCCTTCTCCTCTTTGTTCTATAAATTTGGCCACCGCTGAGTCTTCCGCTAATCCGGAGACCAATTCAAGGGAAGGGCCGCCTTCCAAATCCAAGCTGGCCAGTTTCACTCCTCTTTCTTTTATCTCTTCTATGTTTTTCGCCTTCAACCCGAACACTTCTTCCCATTTCTTCATGCTCTCTTCTAGATGGCTGACCGCAATTCCTATGTGGTCAATTTTAAGTTTCACCGCCGCCTCCTTTTATCTTCCTCACTATCTCATCAGCCACCGTGTAGGGATCCGTTTCCCGTTTATAAATTTTGTCCACCCATTCTTCCCAATCAGAAGGCAAAACATCTCTGGTCACTCCTCGGTAAATCCTTTCCGTTATGATGTCTTTCAACATCCAGGAGATCAATCTCTTTTTTCTGCTGACTCTTTCCCCTCGGTTCTTATCTAAAACAAGACGGCTGATGGTGCTGATCAACTTCTTGATTCCTGTCCCTTCAGTGGCTATGGTTTTAATCAATGGTAGGGCTTCCTCACTTTTTAGGCCCATCTCCAGCATGGCCCTCAACTGTCTTTCCACTTTTTCTGTATCTGGGGAATCAGCTTTGTTGAGAACAAACACATCAGCAATTTCCATAATTCCCGCTTTAAAGATCTGGACATCATCTCCTGAACCGGGGAATAAGACCACAATAATGATATCCGCAAGCTTAACCACTTCCACTTCATCCTGGCCCACACCCACAGTCTCCACCATAACCAAGTTCTTGCCTCCTGCTTCCAACACAGTGATGGCTTCGCCGGTGGCTTTGGCCAAGCCTCCCAAATGGCCGCGGGTAGCCATGCTCCTGATGAATACATCTGGATCACTGCTGTGCCGCATCATCCGTATTCTATCACCGAGAATGGCTCCTCCGCTGAAGGGACTGGAAGGGTCCACAGCCACAATCCCAATTTTCTTGTCTTTCTTCTTAAGCTGAGGAATCATCTGATCAACCAAAGTGCTCTTGCCAGAACCCGGTGCCCCGGTGATTCCCACCACCACCGATTGTCCGCTGTGAGGAAAAATCTCTTTCATCAATCGCCGGGCCTCTGGACCATCATTCTCCACTGAAGAGATGGCTTTGGCCACGGCTCGGAGGTTTCCCTTCAGCACTTGTTGAGCCAATTCAAGCATGACTGTGATTCCTGATGACGCTATGGCAATCTCTTTTTTGTTTTATTACGCTAAGGGATTGATATTGAGTTTTTATCCGGGGACAGGATTGCCCCAGAATATCAAGCAAGTCAATACTCGGAAAGCACTTTGTGAGCAATGATCCACCGTTGAATCTCAGAAGTTCCCTCTCCGATAGTGGCCAGTTTGCAGTCCCTGTAAAACTTCTCAACCGGATAATCTTTGGTAAAACCGTAACCTCCGTAAATCTGGACAGCCATGGAGGAAGCCTTTACGGCCAGCTCGCTGGCAAACAGTTTGGCCATGGCGGACTCTTTGGGGATTCTTTTCCCTTGATCTTCGAGGAAGGCTGCTCGGTAAGTGAGAAGGCGGGCGGCTTCCAGTTCTGTAAACCCATCAGCCAGCATCCACTGGATGGCCTGGAAATTGGCGATGGGCTGGTCAAACTGCTCCCTCTGCTTGGCATACCGCAGACTCGATTCCAGCGCACCGGCAGCTATTCCCAGGGAAAAACCGGCGATGCTGACCCGTCCTCCATCCAGAATATCCATGGCCTGCTTGTAGCCTGTTCCTTCCTCCCCTATCAAGTTTTCCGCGGGAACTTCAACATCTTCAAAAATAAGCTCAGAGGTGTCAGCAGCTCTAATTCCCAACTTGTCTTCCTTTTTTCCAGCTTTGAATCCTTCCATCCCTTTTTCCAAGATGAAAGCAGAGATGCCTTTTCTCTTTTTTTCAGGATCTGTGATCGCTATCACCACCGTTATCTCAGCCAGAGAGCCGTTGGTGATAAAAAGCTTGCTGCCGTTGAGGACCCAATGGCCGCCCTTTTTCACGGCCTTTGTTTTCAGGGCAGCCGCATCGGAGCCGGCCGCTGCCTCAGTCAAGCCCCAGGCGCCCAGAGTCTGACCAGAGGCCAGAGGAGTCAAGTATTCCTTTTTTTGCTGTTCACTGCCGAATAGATTGATATGATTGGCACAAAGAGAATTATGGGCCGCCACCACTAATCCCACCGAAGGATCCACTTTGGAAATTTCCTCCAAGATGATCACATAATCGACATTTGAATATCCAGCACCCTGGTATTCCTGAGGAATGACTATTCCCAAAAGCCCCATCTCTGCTAATTTCTTGGTGAGCTGTCCAGGCCATTTCCCCTTTTCATCACTCTCCTGGACAAGGGGTTGAATCTCTTTTTGAGCAAAGTTTCTGATAGAGTCTTTCAACATTTCCTGTTCTTGAGACAATAAAAAGTCCATTATCACTCCCTTATAAAATGATAGGATTGTAAAGATAACAAAATATCATTTTCAGCTTGGCTTCTGTGTTTCCTTCCTTTCTTAACCATATTACTTTTAACACCATCAACAATCAAGAAAATTTTGGATGTATTTCCAAAACAGTGATGAAATTAGATGATGTCCCAAAGTGACGAGATAAAAAAGGATGAAATGTTGGAGGAAAATGTCTCCGCTCTAGTTCAGATTTTTAACGCCATTTCC
>JBKHJA010000098.1:0-9624 GCA_046538375.1 Candidatus Aminicenantota bacterium | reverse complement strand
TTTCCTGCCTCATATACATTGTTTCTAGCGAATTCATGAATAATCCAGGTTAAATGAATTCACCAAGTCCTCCCCCAAAAGCTACGAACAAAAGGCAAATTTTTATTGAATACAAAAGATAAGTGAAAAGGTGGTTCAATTGCGATTCTACGCTTTATTGACTGGATTCCTTATCAACTAAAATGCATATAAAAAGGGAGTTATCAATGAAGAAAGTGTTAAAGTGTTTTCTAAACTTAGCTCTCGTCCTGGGATTGGCTTATGCGTCCGCATTTGGGCAGGAAGGTCGTGACACCCGAAATTTGATCGTCGACGACTATTTCCGAATCCATCACGTCTCCGATCCACAAATCAGTCCCGATGGTAAGTGGGTTGCCTTCGCCGTATCCACTATGGACCTTGAGGAAGACAAGAGCGAGAGCCGCATCTGGATGGTGCCGGCCGAGGGTGGTGAAGCGATACCGATGACCGCGAAGGGAAGCTCTGCCTCACGGCCGCGGTGGAGTCCAGACGGGAAATACTTGTCTTTCCTCGCGGCTCGAAACGATGACAAGGCCCAAGTCTGGACGCTGTTCCTTAAGGGCGGAGATTCCGTACAGCTCACCGAGATCGCCCAGGGAGTGAAATCCTACGATTGGTCTCCGGACGGTGGAAAGTTACTGTTGACTGTTCAGGATCCGAAGCCCGGAGAATTAGAGGACGACAATGGCGAAGACGAGGAGGAAACACCCAAACCCTGGGTGATCGATCGCCTTCAGTTCAAACAGGACTACATCGGCTACCTGGATCGTCGCCGCACCCACCTCTATGTCTTCGATGTTGAGTCCAAGATGACGACTCAAATCACATCCGGCGATTTCGACGACAGTGAGGCCGTTTGGTCGCCGGACAGCAAGTCCGTGGCCTTCGTCAGCAACCGCACCGATGAGCCCGATCGTAACTATAACACCGATATATGGATTGTTGCGGCGGACAATCCGGATCAGGGGAAAACGCTGCTGCAGGTGACCAAGAATCCCGGGGCCGATAGGTCGCCTACCTGGAGCCCTGACGGTAAGTCCATCGCTTACATCTCAATCACCGACACGGACGCCTTAGTGTACGCTACCCCTCACCTGGCGGTGATCTCCTCTCAGGGGGGTGAAGCCAATGTGCTCACCGAGAAGCTTGACCGTCATATGTCGAACCCCCGTTTCTCAGTGGACGGAGAATTGATTTACTTCGTTCTGGAAGACAGCGGTGAGCGTCAGCTGGCCCGCATTCCAGAGGGAGGAGGTACGGTGGAACGGCTCATTACCGGCTCTCAAATCATCAACGGATTCGAGATCGGTAAGGATGGTACGATCGCCGCCCTCGTTACAGGGCCCCATCTCCCTCCTGAGGTGTTTATCTACACAAGAGGCGAATTGGAGCAGCTCTCCCATGTCAACGAGCAGCTCCTTTCCGAGGTACGGCTTGGAGCCGTCGAGGAGATCCGGTTCAAGAGCAAGGACGGAACCGAAATCGAAGCCTTTGTAGTGAAGCCACCTGCATTCGATCCGAGCTTTCTCTACCCCGCTCTGCTCCGCATACACGGCGGGCCTGTCTCCCAATACGATTACGGCTTCAACTTCCAAGCCCAGCTCTTTGCCGCTGACGGCTATGTGGTCGTCCTTCCCAATCCGCGTGGCTCTTCCGGTTACGGCCAGGATTTTTCCTTGGGCATCTGGAGGTCGTGGGGTGAGAAGGATTACGAGGACGTCCTGGCCTCGGTCGACTATGTCATCGAGCAAGGTTATGCCGATCCCAATCGGCTAGGGGTAGGCGGATGGTCCTACGGCGGTATGCTGACCAACCACGTCATCGTCAAGACCGGCCGATTCAAGGCAGCCATCACCGGCGCCAGCGCCACGCTGTATGTCGCCAACTACGGCCACGACCAGTACCAGCGGTGGTGGGTGTACGAGTTAGGTGTTCCCTGGAAAAAGGAGAATCGGGAGATTTGGGAAAAGCTCTCGCCTTTCAACTATGTGGAGAACGTGACGACCCCAACGCTCATCGTGGGAGGAGAGAAGGATTGGAACGTCCCCATCCTCAATTCGGAGCAGCTCTATCAGGCGCTCAAACAACTCGGACGTACCACACAACTCGTGGTGTACCCTGGCGAGTTTCACGGGATCCGGATACCGTCCTACATCAAGGATCTCTATGAGCGTTATCTGGACTGGTACGGCAAATACGTGAAGGGTAGTGCATCCACCAACTAGGCAAGAACTCCGTGTCGGATGACAGATACCAGAAAGATTTTTTCTCCCTTTATCTTCTCGCCGCCAGCTTCCATAGTGTAATCTCCAACGAAGCGAGCCGTTTGTTCATAAAAATCTAACCCGGGCGCCTGCTTGATTCCCTCCCTGATATGGCTCTGGCTTTCCCGGATCGACTTTCTCATCCGCTCCATTATGCCCGCAAAATCTATTTCTTTTATTTCTGCCCGGACACCCAGTCTCTCTGCCTCCTTAATCTCCATGATCCGGTCTGCTGGGAAAATCAGCATCTTGGAGGGGATACATCCCACATTCAAGCAGGTCCCTCCCAGCGGACCTCTATCCACCATGGCCGCTTTTAAATCATGGACCAGAGCCTGCTCGGCGATTATAGCCCCTGATCCAGACCCCACCACCACCACATCATACTCTTTCATGCTCATCCTCCCCTTTCATTTTTTAGCCCGCTTCATGAAACACCGGGATTGTTTATCACCAAATCAAAATCTTAATTCCCACCAGGAAAAGAGCTCCGGCCACTATTCTCCTGAAAGTCTCCTGTTTTATCCTGGCCAAAAGGATCTTTCCGGTTCTAACTCCCAGGTAGGCACTTCCCACCAAAAAAGGGATAAGAAGGTAATAGGAACTTTCTTCCACCGTCCTGGTCAGGAGATAAGTGGGAATTCGAGTCAAATCAATGACCACTGCTATCATGGCTGAGGTGGCCACATATATCTCTTTGGGCAGATTGAAGGCCACCAAGAAAGCCGATCTTATAGCTCCTCCTAGTCCGATAAGTCCGGCCAACAAACCTGAAAGCCCTCCCCCCACCACGGCGGTAAGATTGGATTTTTTCAGACCAAATTTTGGTTTGGCCAGAGAATAAATGGAATAAACGATCAAGAAAGAGGCCAAGACTTTTTTAACAACCCCAACAGCCAGCGCAGAAATCAAAACTGCTCCCCCAAAGGCAAACAAGATGCTGGGAATGCCGAAAAGCAAGAAAGTTCTAAACTCAATCTTGTGCCAAAAAATTCTGATTTTAAATATGTTATTGAACAGATGAAAAACAGCCACCACAAACACAGCCGTTTTGAGATCCATGAACAGGACAGCCACCGGGATGAGGAGGGTGGAACTGCCGAAACCCGCCACAGTAGCTCCCACCGCAGCCAGGTAAGAGGCGATCAGAAAAAATATGTTCTCTACCATTGGGTATGTCGATCAATAAAAATCCTTCTGGAATCAAAACTGTGTTGGTGGACTTTTCTTTCTATCATCTGGATGTATTTTCACTCACTCCTGAATACGGAGTCTAAGAGGGATTTCTTTCTTTAGAGAACAGGCTAACAAAAAAACTATGGATGTCCTACTCCACCTCAATCTGTTTAGAGTTTTCCCATAAACCATGGATGTTGCAGTAACTGGAGGCAAAAATTGTGCCTGGCTTCTCGGTCTTGAAACTCAACACAGCTTGATGAAGGGTGTACACTGTGCTGGTGTCCGGTCCTTCGGTGGATTCCCCGTGAGAAGTGAACTCGGCTTTTCCGATTTGATAAGGGAACTTCCCTCCTTGAGGCTGAAAATAGACAGAAATCCACCGGATATGATGTTCTGTTTTATTGGGATGAGCAACCTCTTTGCCCACGCTCACCGCCACTTCAAAAAATTCCCCCTTTTTCACCTTATCCGGGACATCGATAACAGGGACATGCTTTTCCTTCTTCCAATCTGCGGATTGAAATAATTCCTTAAAGTCAGCCATTTGATAATTCCTCCTTTTTATTTTTATTTGAAGTCCAGGTGAGTTTCATCTCTACCTTTTTTCCCTCACCTTGACCCATCACTTCAAACCTCAATGCCACCTTGAGATCTGTAAGGGGGCTTTCATGAAGATCGATTCATCATTATAAAAGATAAGTTCTATTTTTTCTACTGATTGTAAAGGGTGAGGGATGGGGCTTCCTCACCTCCATCCCTCACCCCTTATCACGGAAATAGAAATGAACCCACATTAAAACTTTACCCAGGATGAAAATTCCTGTATTCTTAAAAAAGTGGGGTTAATGGATAGAATCCGGACCATGGATACAAAAAAAATCACGGCCATCCTGCTTTTGATCAGCGGGATGTCTTATACCTACAATTCAGGCCACCAAAAAAATGTAAGGAGGTATTCTATGAAACTAACCAGTCCTGAGTTCCAACATAATGAAAAGATCCCCCAAAAATTCACCTGTGACGGAGAAGATGTCAATCCTGCGCTCAACATAGCAGACATTCCAGAGGGAGCCAAGAGTCTGGTTCTGATTGTGGATGACCCTGATGCTCCTATGGGAACATGGGTCCACTGGGTAGTGTATGATATTCCCACAACTTCTCAAATCAACCAGGACAGCATCCCTGGAATACAGGGGATGAATGATTTCGGGAAGAAAAATTACGGAGGTCCCTGTCCTCCCTCGGGTACTCATCGCTACTTCTTTAAGCTCTACGCCTTGGACCAACAGCTCAACCAGGAAGAGGGCCTGAAGAAAGAAGATGTGGAAAAAGCCATGGAAGGCCACATCCTGGCTCAGGCTGAACTGATCGGATTGTACAAACGGTAGCAGATAGGGCTTTATTTTTTATGTTTGGGCTATCGTTTCAGCCTAAAAAAACTAAATCAAAAGCGCTAAAATCACCCGCTCTGTACACCAAAGAAAGGGACAGAAGCAAAGGAAAAGGAGATCCGCAATGAGACCAAAAAATCATTGGTTACCCGGGATAATCATCATTTTTGCCATCCTGAGCACCGTCTGCTTTTCCGCTCAGATACAGATGAAACCCGAAGGCTATTTTGAAACTCCTGGGTTTTCTTTCCTGGTCTATCACAACCACTATCTGGTAGGAAAAAGAGGGGGGCTCCAGATGTTCCTGCACGGCAGGAGAGTCATGGATGCCGGCGAAGTGATCTGTCTCACCTCGGCCGGGAATATCCTTGATTTTAATGCCAAGGAAGTGGGAAAGAGGAGAGTGGACACAGAGAAAGGACTCGCCGTTGTCCCTGGAAAAATCAAACCTCTGGACATAAACTACAGGCTTGAATGCAGCACAGACGGCCAATCTGTCCTGGTCACTGTCAGGTTAGACAAGCCAGTAGACTGGCAAAAAATATCCCATTTTATGCTGAAATTTGAAATTTACCCCAGAGAATACGCCCATAAAACCTTCTGGGGAGGAAATGTCACTGGCCGGTTTCCAGAAAGACACATGGGAAAAACCACCCTGATACCTACCGCTCATAAAATCACGGTAGCTCCAGAAGACCCCCTGAGGACCTTCACCATAGCTTCACAGGAAGCATCTCTCAGCCTCATTGATGGCCGGGGCAGGGGAAATATCAACGGTTTTATGGTCATGGCTGCCCTCTCAGCCCCTTCATCCAGGACTCAATTTTCGGTGAAAATCACCCCCAGAGTCAATCCACACTGGCGAAGGGAACCGGTCATCCAAGTCTCTCAGGTGGGATATCATCCTGCCCAGAATAAAAAGGCTGTTTTAGAACTCGATGCTCGAATCACTGATATCCAGGAGATGAAACTCCTCCATCTGCACAAGGATGGAACAAAAAAATTGGTCAAGTCAGAAAAACCAAGCTCCTGGGGAACCCTGTTCAACCATCGCTATTTTACCTTGGATTTCACGGAAATCAAAAAGCCAGGCCCCTATTTTTTGACCTACGAAGATCAGATGGCTGGACCTATCACCATTAGCGAGGACGTATACAAAGAAGCCTGGCATCCCACTCTGGATGTCTTTTTCCCTGTTCAGATGTGTCATGTGGAAGTCAGACAGGGAGAAAAAGTCTGGCATGGAGCCTGTCATCTTGATGACGGACTCCAGGCTCCACCTCATACCGAACACTTTGACAGCTATATCCAGAAAGCTGATACAGAAACACCATTCAGGCCCAACCAGCATATTCCTGGCCTGGACTGGGGTGGATGGCACGATGCCGGAGACAATGATCTTCCGTTTGGCAGCATCTGCCGCACTGTGCTGTGGATGACTCTGGCACAAGAAGAGTTCGACACCCAAAGAGATATCACCGCCATCCTCAAGGAGCAAAAGCAGGTAAACCTCTTTCAACCAGATGGCACCAATGACATGCTCCAGCAGATAGCTTACGGCATGGAAAACCTGTTGGCCCTGTACCGGGCCGCCGGCCATGTCTGCGCTGGAATCATCGAAAACAACATCATGGACTACTCCGTTGTCGGCGACCCGGTGAACATCACTGACGGACTCATCTATGACCCTTCTCTTGAGCCAGGCCAAAAAAAGGAAGGGTACTCCGGTAAATACGACGACCGGTGGGTGTTTACCAACCGGAATACCGGAGGACAGTATCAGTTCGTGCAGACAGCGGCCGCAGCTTCTAGAATTCTCCGTGGATATGATAAAAACCTTGCCCAGGAATGCTTGAGGGCGGCTCAACAAGTTTGGGAATACGAGCAGACTCATGATCCAGTGCATTTTGAGGTATCATACCAGCCTCAAGAAGATGAATATCACTCCTGGGAGCTGACCGCATCAGCAGAACTCTACCTGACCACAGGAGACAGTCAATACAAAAAAAGACTCCTGGAACTCCTTCCTTCTCTCAAAGCCATGCCAGCTTTTTCTTTTTGGCGGTTTTCAGGGTTCACCCTGGTGCGCACGCTGGCAAGAATAGACCACCAGGAGTTCAGGAAGGTGGTGGAAGAAAAAGCCAGAGCCCTCAAAAATCTGATGGAAGACGAATTTTCCAACAGTCCCTACGGAGTGTATTTTCATTTTAAGATCTGGGGGAACAACTGGGATGTCCTGGATCTGGGGGCCAGAACTTACTACCTTATCAAACATATACCGGATCTCTTCCCCACGGAATATCTGTATTCAGTGGTAAATTACAACTTCGGCTGTCATCCAGCCACCAACCACTCCTATGTTTCAGGAGTGGGGGTGAATTCCGCCACCATCGGCTACGGCTTCAACAGGTCGGAGTGGACTTATATCCCGGGAGGAGTGGTCTCCGGCGCCTCTTTCCTGCGGCCCAAATTCATAGAATATCGGTCCAACACTTGGGACTGGTATGAAACAGAATATGTGATATGGGGTTCAGCAGCCTATGTGTTCGATGTGCTGGCCGCCCATCGTCTTTTGACTAAAAAATAAAACGCTTTATTCTTTCTTTTTCCGCAGTGAGTCCACAAGCTGTCTTATCTTCTCCTGGTTCGGATTGACCTCCAGCGACCTCTGCCAAATCTGCAAAGCCTGGTCTTTGTTTCCCTGTTTATAATGGCATGTTCCCAGTAGATTCAGAATTTCCAGATTGGTTCCAAATTGGGAAAGATATTTCTCATAATAAGCGATAGCTTCATCAAGCTGACCCAAGGAATGAGAAGACTTCCCCAGAAAATAGAGAACCTCCTCGCTCTGAATCTGTTCATCTAAAAAGGGCAGCAGAATGTCTTTCACTTTCTGGTACTGGCGGTCCATGAAAAGAATCTGGCTGTAGCCCACAGCATATTTCAATTGGTTCGGATTTTTATGGTAAGCCTCTCTGAGGAAGTTCCGGCCCTGCTCCATATTTCCTTTATTCAATGCCTGGACACCTAAACTGTAGCTGTATTCTTCCAGGCGGGATGAAGGCATGACCTTTGATATCACCATGGGTCTGGATAAATCCGCGGCATGGCTTATCTCAAACATCTCCCCGGTGCGGATCAATTCCTGGCCGTCTTTATTCAGAACAGAGACCTCCAGCCTGTACAGGCCGGGAGAGAAACTGGCCAAAACGATCTGCTGGAGGAAATTTGTGTCTGAGTGGAATTCACCGATTTTCCTGGTCTGGGTGAAAATCTCCTGTTCTTCTTTGAAAACAGCGTACCGGATCAACCCCTGTGATCTTGTCTCAGGATCCAAGCCGAGAATCTGACAGAAAACAAAAACCGATTCCTGGGGAGAAAATATCTCCCTGGGCTGGCACAATATCTGATCCTCCCCTACTCTGAAAGGAACAATTTCTTCTGATCCTGAAGCATTCTTTTTAACACCATAGCCTAAGATCAAAGAACCCATCTGAGGCTCTTCGGTCTGTTGAGGAATGTGGATCTCTTTCTCAAAGGATGTGAATTCCTTTGATACTTTATTTTTTACCAGAAGATCAAAATTGTATCGGCCGGGCAGCAGGGGAAACATATCCTGCAGAGCGAATGATTTCGCCTCCATATCCTGAATCTGATCCCGGTCAAAACTTATAGGAATTTCCTTGGTAAACTGAAAGATGGTCCTTTCCTGCTGGTCAGAAACACGTCCATTCAGCTCAAAATAAGCACTGTATCTGCCCTCATAGAGATCAACGGAAAGCTTTTTTGGCTCTACCGAATAATGAACCAAATAAAATCCAGAATCATCTTTCATAACTCTGACCATGGTGTCGCTGTCTATATAATTGGCCGTGTACTCGACCTCGACTATATCTTTGTATTTCAGGATGGCCTCGGCATAGGTGTCTTTGACTTTTTTCTGGGGGTAGGAGAACACAGCGCTGAACAGGGTGCTGGCGGTCAATGAGACCAGCCCCGGTACAGACCTCTCTCCTGGAATAAGGGAAAGAGTGTGCTTGGCCAGATTAGGCTCTAACTGGAGAAGCTGCTGGTAGGCATCCTGGACATTCCTGGCATTTCCCATATAATCAGCGATCAAACTCCGGGGGCCGTGGTCAGAGGGTGAGTACAAAATGTACTCGCCCGTCCCCTCCTTTTTGAAAAACACCAGGTTAAAGGCAGGAGGCAGCCCGTACTGGGGATCACCCAGGTAAGACCATACTTGCACGGGGTGCACATTCATGACATTTTCGTAATACTCCATGCTTATGGGCGGGCCAAGGACAATGTAAATCCTTCCCTGATCCGTTTTCCAGCCCGGTCTGGGAGTTCCCCTGCCGAAGAATTCATTGGCATAGGCCAGACGGCGGTAATGTTCTTCTTTGTACTCATTTCGGGGAGTGCCTGGAGTGGGATCTCTCTGCTTCCAGAAAGCTTGTATGAAAATATTTCTTTCCTTGTCGGTATTTAGTTTAAGAAAAACGTCCCTTTCCTTGGGGGTGATGATGTAGGTCACCTCTTCTTCCAGCCATTCTTTATATCTATCGGCAAGTTCAGCTCTGTCTTTTCCAGGGGAATGTGCGGGTATGGACAAAACCAGTATCAAGGCCGGAACAAAAGCTCTCCACCTCATCATGACCTTCAAATTTTACTTTAATCGATTTGAGGACATTATTCAAATCATGGAAAATGGCGTAAGCATCTTTTTTTCCGGGGTAAAAAGATGTTTGGGGATGGCTGAAGCGACC
>JBKHJA010000097.1:0-9633 GCA_046538375.1 Candidatus Aminicenantota bacterium | reverse complement strand
CCCCTCATCCGTTCTTCCTTGATTTTTCTTCCTCTCTTTTGTAGTCATCAGGATCATCTATATCTCGAAGGATGGAAGATTCCCTGACCTCAACCTCAAAGGTATCCTCCGGATGGCTGTACACTAACTGGCGAAGACCGATATCAGGATTGAGGCTGTCCACTTCTTTCTGGTATTTGATATCAATCAACACAGGATGCCCTCGATTGTTTCTGTAAACGGGAATCACTATTCCTTTTTTTGTCTGTCGGTAAGCATGGATGATTTCATCGATAACATCAGATGAAATGGAAGGCTGGTCACCCAGACAGATCAAAACAGCCTCTGTGTCTGGGGGAAGATTCTTGAATCCCCATTGGACTGAGGAAAGCATTCCTTTTTTGTAATCAGGATTCAAAGTGATCAACAGAGGACCATGTCCGATTTTGGGTTTAATCTTTTCAGCCCCTCCGCCAAGGACCACCACCACCTTATCTGCCTCTGACCGGAGGACATGGTCAACCACTGTCTGTATGATGCTCTTGCGGCCAAAAGGCAAAAGGAGCTTGGCCCTCCCCATCCTTCGCGACTCTCCGGCAGCCAAAATCACGGCCGCAATCATGTCTGCTCCTTCCTTTTCTGGCTGCGCACCTGGACCAATTGAGCGGCAATGCTCACCGCAATCTCCTCCACGGTTTTTGAACCGATCTCCAGGCCAATGGGAGCGTGAACCCTGTCAAACTGCCGGGCAGTGGCCCAACCTTTCTGGAGAAATGATTTTCTTATCAGCTCAATTTTCCGGCGGCTTCCGATCATTCCGATATAGGCAGCAGGCGAGGCAATGCTCTCTCTGAGAACCTCTCCGTCCTGTCGGTGCCCTCGAGTGACAATCACCAGATAGGTGTCAGAGGTGAAAGGAAAATTCTTGACGGCCTTTCCCATCTCCTCTACCACCACATGATCCGCATCAGGAATATGGTCTTTATTGGCAAATTCAGGCCGGTCATCGATCACAGTGACTTCAAAATCCAGCACGCTTCCCAAATGTGCCACTGCCCGACCCACGTGACCCGCTCCGGCAATAACCAGTTGGGCCAGAGGAAAAATGGGCTCCAAAAATAGATATTTTCCTTTGACCCCAGCCCTCCTTTCCTTGGAGTGGAGCTTCAACAGTAGGGTCTGACGCTCAGAGAATGCCCTTGCCGCCTGTTTCTTCCACCACCCCACAGGGATCTCTGGAACAGGGAAAGATCTCTCTCCATTTTCTATCCATTTTCGAAAAACGGAAATTCCCTTATCGCCGTGATGCTCGATGAAGGTGACCAAAAGGCCGGGCCGGCGCTTGGTGAATGACTGATGAAGCCGGCGGAAGGTCTCTCTGTGCTGTTCAGGAGAAGAATCGACCAGAATTTTCACCCGGCCTCCACAAACGGCTCCCTCATCTGATCCCAGGCCGGCGTTGAGGTCGAACTGGTGGACGAAGGTGCGTTTCTCCTTCAGCGCTTGAAGTGTCCTTTTCTGGCAGTCTGCCTCCAGCAAACCCCCTCCCAGAGTTCCCGCCAGCAGCCCTTCAGAAGAAAAAATGGCTGATGCCCCGGGAACCTGAGGAGTAGATCCTTCTGTCTCGATGATGGTAGCCAGAGCCGCCTGTTTTTTCTTTTCCATGACAAAAAAAAGACGATCATAAATATTTTTCATTTTCTCCGGTCCATATTTCTTTCCATCTCTTTCATCATGCGAGAAAAAATATTTTTCTCTCTTATATCAAATATTTTCACCTTTTCTCCTCCCATTTGTTCCAGGAAATCCCTGACTATACGGACCCGCACCACCAGAAGTATGGGCCTCATCCTAGAAAAAAGGACCTGCTCCAAAGCCGGCCATAACCCCCCACCCTTGAGTTCCAAGGGGCCCACTTCATCCACCATCAGCATATCTGCGTTCCGGCTGCGCAGGATTATGTCTTTGGCCTGAGCCAAGGTCTGGGGGATAAAATAAAACCGCCCTATCCTCTCCCATCCTTCCGCTCCCTGCCTGCGGATGAAGGGAAAGGTTTTTCCTTTTCTCAGGTCAGACAGATCATAACCAGCGATTGTTTCGTTTTCAAGCACCGCTTCACTCAAAAAGCCATCCACTTTGAAGTGAAGGGTTTTGAGGTCATCCGCCACTTTCTTCACTAAGGTGGTTTTTCCTGAGTGGACAGGGCCAGTCAGTATAAAAATCAACTCCGGTGTTCCTTTTTATTCGGGAAGAACAGCGAAAACACGTGCAGGAGCCCCTGTTCCTTCCTTGATCATCATAGGCATGACATAGAGCACGGCTCCTTGAGGAGGAAGCTTATCCAGATTGGCGATATTTTCCAGGGCCAGTTTATCAGCGGCGAACAGAATCCGATGAACCTTAAAATCTTTTGACTTCCCGTAATCTATGCTGGGAGTATCCACAGCGATTCCGGTGATATTTCTCTGTTCAGTCAGATATCTCGCTGATTCAGGCGAAAATCCGGGAAAACTCAACTCGGGAAGGGCTTGTTGACCTGTTTTTTCTGTTCCCAGAACTTCCTTCCTTTGGGGATAATACTTGGTGTCGATTCCGGTGTACATGATCACCCAGGCGCCATCAGGAATTTCTCCGTATCTCTCCTCCCATTCTTTGATATCCTGGACAGAGAGGAGATAGTCCCGATTTTTATGGCATTTTTCGGCCACATCAATTTTGACCGCAGGTCCTATCCATTCCTGCAGCGGAACCTGCTCTATAGTCCGTCCTCCCTCGGCAAAATGAATAGGGGCATCGGCATGAGTGCCGCCGTGCTCCGAAGCGCTGAATTCATTGGAAGCATACCACCAACCTCCCTCAGAAATGCCCCAGGAGACTTTCTTCAACTGGAAGGATCTGGCTGTGGGCCAATAAATAGTGTGTTGGTCAAAAGGATAGGTCATATCCAATATTTTTTTCTCGGCCTCAGCAGCAGAAAATGATGCTCCCATAAGAACAGCAACCAACAAAAACACAGGGCCTTTGGTGAAAAAATTGTCTATCGCCCTCATCTTTTTCCCTCCTTTTTGTCTGAATTTCCTGGCTGAAACTGCCTGGATACCGCTTATTCTCTCCTCCACTAAGCTTTTAGCACAGCAAAAAGGCAAAGTCAAAACCACCATTCCTCATACCCAAATAAAGGCGCTTCAACGGGCTTCTATTGACTTACCCCTGAAGAGTGATAAAATAACTGTACAAGGATAAAAACAAAGGATCAAAATGCGGATCATTCTGTTTACCGGAAAAGGAGGAGTGGGAAAAACCACACTGGCTGCCGCTACTGCCTTACTCTCTTCCAAAAGAGGCCACAAAACCTTGGTTATTTCAGCCGATGCTGCCCACAGCCTGGCAGATTCTTTTGAAACCCCGCTTTCTAACATACCTCAACGGATTGGCCCTAACCTGTACGGCCAGGAAGTCAATTCTATGGAAGAACTGGAGAAAAAATGGGGAGAAATCAAAACCTATCTCACCGCCTTCTTCGCCTCCCAAGGAATAGACAACATCGAAGCCGAAGAGATGAGCATTTTTCCAGGAATGGAGGAACTGTTCAGTCTGATGGAAATCCGCCATTATGATAGATCATCAGATTACGATGTGATCATCGTGGACTGTGCGCCCACTGGAGATACACTGAGATTCTTGAGTGCTCCTGAAATAACAAGCTGGTATCTCAAACACATTTTCCCTATTCAAAGGACAGCCGCTAAAGCGGTAAGACCCCTAGCTGACAGAGTCTTTCCTTTCCCTTTTCCTGAGGATAAAGTCTTTGAGGCCATGAAAAACCTGACCACCCAACTGGCGGAAATGAAAGAAATCCTGGCGGACACCCAAAAGACCTCTATCCGCCTGGTGGTCAACCCTGAAAAAATGGTGATCAAAGAAGCCCAAAGAGCGTTTACTTTTTTCAACCTTTTCGGTTACGCTGTAGATGCTGTGATCGTCAACCGCCTCTTCCCCGAGGAGGTTCAAGATGTCTATTTTAAGAAATGGAAAAAAATCCAAGCCTCCTACCTAAAAACCATCAAAGAATGTTTTTCACCTATTCCCATATTCTCTGCAGACCTTTTTTCTCAAGAAATCATAGGCCAAAGCCTCCTCAATCGACTGGCCAAAAAAGTCTACAAAAAAGAAGATCCCATCCAACTGTTTTTTGCCCAGAAACCTATAACCATCGAGAAGACCGACGGTGGTTTTGATCTGTTCTTGAATCTTCCTTTTGTGGAGAAGAGAGATTTAGACCTGACTCAAAAAGGAGAAGAACTCTTCATCAAGGTGGGCCGGTACAAGAGAAATATCCTGCTTCCTCAATCGCTCCTCCATCAAACCATAAAAGGAGCAAAATTTGAGGAAGATAAACTGAAAATATGTTTTCGCCAATAACCATCAACGCCTTTGATTTCTTTCAACAAAGGAGGTGATGCCATGGACGAAGCCAAAACAAAAGAGATAAGAATCAGTATCCCGGATGAGCTGTTCTCCATGTTCTTGCCCCAGAAGACGGCAGGTCATCTTCTCAACGCCAAAAAAGAAATGCTGCTCGCTTTCCGATCCTTGATAGATGCCAAAATCGAAGCCATGGAAAAAAAAGAAAAAAAGAGCCCGGCCAAAAAAAGAAAAATCAAAGTGGAGTGACCAAAACCTACGCCAAACCATCAAATAATCTTTCAATCCTTCTTCTCCACTCCTCCTCATTCCCGGAATAAGCAGAAATTTCAGGTTGACTTCAGCCTTGATTAATATTAGATTAATTAAGCTCTTAGAAGACACAACCATTCAAAGAAGAAATAAAAAAATCTGATGAATACCCACCATCAACAGACGATGAGGATATTGCCGCAAAGAGTGATCTCCTTTTCTCTTGACCGTTTGGGAAAGCTGGCTTCCCTGTTCATAAGTCTCCATATCCATCCTAACACCTTGAGTGTGATAGCTCTCTTTTCGGGCTTGGGGGTGGGTGTTTTGTTCATACTGGAAAAGCCCCTTTTCGCCGGAATTTTAATCATCATCTGCGGCCTGTTTGACATTCTGGACGGAAAAGTCGCTGTCAGGACCAATCGAAAGAGCCTGTATGGAGCTATATTCGACTCCACTCTGGATAGATACTCCGAATTTTTCATCTATCTCGGCCTGGCTTTCCATTTCCGGACCCACTGGGGCCTGTGGCTGGTTATTTTTGCCTTCCTTGGCTCCACCATGGTCAGTTACACCAGAGCCAGAGCCGAAGGATTAGGGATAGAATGCAAAATAGGGTTGATGCAGAGGGCAGAAAGGATGATATTTCTCTCTCTGGGCTCAATCCTGGGATCTTCGCTCAAAGCCTTTGACCCGGCCATGATCGTTGTTCTGGGCGCTATAGCTTTGTTCTCTAATATCACCGCCTTTCAGAGAACTTTCTACGTGAAAAAAGCAGAGAAAAAAGGCACCAGAAAGGAGGTCTGAGTTCATGGATAAAATTAGAGTGGCCATCATCGGCGTGGGAAATTGCGCCTCTTCACTGATTCAAGGTGTGGAATACTACAAGAATGCCAGAGAAAAGGACATTATTCCTGGGATCATGCATGTCAACCTGGGAGAATACCATATTGGGGATATCGAATTTGCGGCCGCCTTCGACATCGATAAAAATAAAGTGGGCAAGGATCTGAGCGAGGCTATCTTCACCCCGCCTAACAATACCACCAAATTCTCAGATGTCCCCTCTCTCAATGTCAAAGTGGAGCGGGGGATGACTCACGATGGAATCGGGAAATATCTCTCTCAAATCATTAAAAAAGCTCCCGGGGCCACTTCTGATGTGGTGGGAATCCTAAAAGAGACCAAAACAGATGTGGTCATCAATTACCTGCCGGTAGGAAGTGAAGAAGCCACCAAATGGTACGTGGAACAAATACTTGAAGCAGGCTGTGGCTTTATAAACTGTATCCCCGTGTTCATAGCCAGCGAGAAATACTGGCAGAGAAGATTTGAAAAAAAGAACCTTCCTATGATCGGAGACGACATAAAATCTCAAGTGGGAGCCACCATCCTCCACCGGACCCTGGTCAACCTTTATCTTGATCGGGGCATGCCTATCGAAAGGACCTACCAGCTGAACACCGGAGGAAACACAGATTTTCTCAACATGCTGGAGAGAGGAAGACTGGCCTCCAAGAAGAAATCAAAAACCAATGCTGTGACCTCTCAGATAAAAGCCCGTGGACTGGATATTCATCCTGATAATATCTATGTGGGTCCCAGCGATTATGTTCCCTGGCAAAAAGACAACAAAATCTGTTTCTTGCGAATCGAAAGCCGCCATTTCGGTGATGTGCCCACTTATCTCGACTGCCGCTTATCGGTGGAAGACTCTCCTAATTCGGCGGGAGTGGTGATCGACGCCATCCGATGCTGTAAATTAGCCCTCAACCATGGGTTGTCCGGATCACTGTTTGCTCCTTCTTCTTATTTCATGAAAACTCCCCCCAGACAATCCTCTGACACCGATGCCAGGGAACAGACAGAAAAATTCATCAAAAAATACGGAAAAAGAGAAGAAAAGCCCAAAAAGAAAAAATAATAATCCCATAACCAAACTGGCGTCCTGGTGGAGTGAGGGAGAGGGAATTCAGGCACTGATAAAAATCTTTGGACACAACTCTCCAGCTCAAGTCCAAATGACAAAAAAAATAATTCTCTCCTGCATCATCCTTATTTTCTTCATCTGCGGTCATGGACTGGCCATAGAAACCGGTGAAATCCAGGGCCAAGTGACAGACAGGAATGGAGCGGGACTTCCTGGTGCTGTCATCACTGCACAAAGTCCCAGCCTTCAGGGTGTGAGAAGAGTGCAGTCTTCCAGAAACGGCGATTTTCATTTTCCCCTGCTTCCGGTGGGGAATTACACTTTGAAACTCAAGCTCCAGGGCTTTACTCCAGTCATCCAGGAAAACGTGATTGTCCGCTTAGGACAGGTGACTGACCTGAAGATCATCATGAAGTTATCCCGGATTCAGGAAGAAATCTCGGTCACCGCCAAATCTCCTCTGATCGATAAGACCTCAACCGACACCAGCTTTCATATCACCAGCCAGCAAATGGAAAAGCTTCCCTCTCAAAACCGAACTGTGGTGGATGTGGTCAAGCTTACTCCCGGCGTGACCGGAGTAAGGATGAACACCCGCCGGGGCACAGCCACAGAAGGCCAACCCAGCTTTCGCGGCGAAGGAGAGGAAGGGAACAACTGGATTGTGGACGGCCTTTCAGTCAGGGGAGTGAGATTAAGAAATTCGGGAATGAGGCTCAACTTCGACTCTATCCACGAGATCCAGATCATCTCTGACCCCTTCAGCCCTGAATTCGGATCCGCCTACGGAGGCATCATCAACATGGTGACCAAAAGCGGGGGCAACCAAATAAGAGGAGAACTCTCGCTGGTGTTCATGGACAAAAGGCTTCAATCCGCAAGAGAAAAACAGCTCTCAGTGGTGAGCGAACCAGACTATTTTTCCGATTACAACGGATATGTCAACTTGGGCGGCCCGTTGATCAGAGACAAACTGTGGTTTTTTCTCTCCGACAATCTTTTCATAGATACAGTCGAGACCAGAGACACCTTCATCGATTATCTTTTTGTGCCCGGGGGCAAAAAGACCCAAAGAAGCAACAATCTTTTCACCAAGCTTTCCTACAGCTTAAACCCAAACCACAACTTCTCCCTGACCACCATCTACCACAAATCTCTGGGGCAAAAAGGAGGCACCGGAATTCCCGATCTTTTTGATGAGAAGATGTTTTCAGACCTCATATTCAGGATCAACTACAAGGGAATCCTGAATTCTTCCACATTTATTGAAGCAGGCTGGGGACGAGTCCAAAGGGATTCTTCCCAGCAACCCGTGGATGAGGACCTGGGTCCTGCTCAATATTATATCGAAGATCTGGCGCGCAATATCCATAACTCCTACGGAAACATCACCGACAATCAAGAAAGACTGGACTTCTCTTTCAAAATCACCAAATTCGTGGATACAGACAACTTCGGCCGTCATGAACTTAAACTCGGTTTTGAATATTACACCTTCTCTTCTGAATTCGGAGTGGATTTTACAGGCAAGGAGGAAGATATTTTTCCCGGCAACGGATTTGACAGCGGCACCAAATACTATTTCAATTCGTGGAAAGGAGGGATCGGCACTCCCACATTTCTCTACGAATACGGAGAATTCGATTTCATCAATTCTTCAAGGGGGCTGGGAGTCTATTTTAAGGATAAAATCTCCTGGGGGAGATTCACTTTCATGGCCGGTATCCGCAGCCAAACTCAACTCTGCCTGGACGATAAGGAAGAAAAACTCTGGTCCTGGGGCCTCCGAGATTTTCTCTCGCCCCGCTTCTCCTTAGCCGTGGATGTCACTGGAGATGGAAAGAATATCCTGAAATTGGGCTGGGGGAGATTCTCGGATCTTATCACCACCATGCCTTTAGGCCTGTTTAACAGCGGTGCAGGCCTCACCTTCCGGACCTACAGATGGCAGGGCCCCCTCTATCCTCCCGGGGAAGAAATCCACAATCCTCAAAACTGGAAATTTGAAAACGAACAAAAAACACAGGCCTTTGAAGTGGCAGAAGGATTGAAACCTAATTTTCTCACCCGCTTTCTGGTCGAGTTTGACCGCCGCCTGGGAAGAGATTGGGCTGTGAAAGCCCGTTATGTTCGCTCTGACGCTGATGACCTTCTGGAAGTGCTGGCTGTTCTCGACCTGGAGAGAGGATACAAATTTTTGTACGATAATTTCGAACACAAAAGACGCCACTATCAGGGACTGGAGCTGGAATTGAACGGAAAAATCGGAAACACTCTTTTCCTTCGTGGTTCCTACTGTTATTCTTCAGCCAAGGGGACAAATCCAGGCCAGACCGAGACCGGCTCCTGGTCCCAGGAAGAAGGGAGCACCAATTTCTTGGGCCTTTTCGGAAATCACATCTACGTCCCTGACCTCCCCGGACTGGAGGAATATAAAGAATACGTGGACTGGGCGCTGGGAGGACTGGGTGGCAGGGGAATAGGAGATGAAGGCTGGTACGGGAAACTTCCCTATTCTGTAGACCATAACTTTAAAATCAGCACCGTCTATCTTGGTCCTTACGGCCTGAGCCTTTCTGCGGCTCTAGAATGGATATCCGGATATTACTGGGAAAAGCTGGGGTATGTGCCCTTTTTCGGAGGTTATTATTCTTTTCCTGAAGGCAGGGGAACAAGAGAGACTCCCTCCCATTATTACCTGGATGTGGGACTGGAAAAAGAATTTGACCTGGGGATTCTCGGTTTCACCCAAAGCTTGTCTGCAATCCTCAGACTGGATATTTTCAACCTCCTGGACTCTCAGAGACCCATCTCTTATGTCAAGGAAGACATCCCTATCTTCGAGGCGGTTTGGGGCCGGCAGCAGCCCCGGCAGGCAAGGGTGTCCGTAAAGCTGGTGTGGTGACCCAGCACCACGCTTGATCATAGCGGAAGCATCCCCAAAACCGTGATGAGTATAAATATCTCTATTTATTGAAAGGGGTGAGGGGATGGAGGGTGAGGAAGCCCCTATGAGGACTGAGCGGGCACGGTTCCTCTCCATAGGAGAG
>JBKHJA010000096.1:0-10048 GCA_046538375.1 Candidatus Aminicenantota bacterium | reverse complement strand
TACCCTCCAACATTAAACATTTATTGCTCCAATCCCGTCACTTTGGGACATCATCGATATTTATGGTCTGGCTTTTTGCCAGAGCTTATTTTTTCAATACCGCCAGCTTGTTGTGTCTCCGCCAGGGGGTGCTGTTTTGAGAAGGCGATCCACAATCTTGGGAGCAAACATCTGGTGGTATCTCAGCCGGGAGAGGGCGTTAGGCCTGGTGTGATCCCCGTTCCAGCAGTGCTCAGCCCTGTCTCCGTAGTCTATCTCCCCCTCATAATAAGGATGAGTGGTACTTTCCAGAAATTCTTCCATCAAGTAGACAGCGTTATTCAGGTAGTAATTGTCCATGTCCCCGCAGTAAATATGGATTTTTCCCTTCAGCTTGGGGCCCAGCTCTTCCCAGTCTCTTTCCAGGATGTAACGGAGATCATAATTCTCACGCCAGTATCGGGCAACAGAGCGTTCAATTTCGCCCGTTCTTTTGTCCCAGATGGATTCAGGATAGCCGTCCTCGCCCACTGGCCCGAAAACAGCCTGCCAGATATCCCATTGGGCGCCTGAGCGGGATTTTGTTCCCAGCACCAGTTCTCTGTGGTTCATATCCTCCAGGGTCGAGCTGATCTCACCCAGATAATTCCTTCTTCCAGGCCGGGGAGTTTTTTTGAACCTGCTTTCCAGGTAATAGGCATTGGCGTGTTCGTAGATATTGACGATGGTGTAAGCCCGAAAATCAATGGGGTCAGGGCAGGCTGCAAAACATCCGTTGTATTCATCAGGGTAAAAAATCTGGGCGGCCAGCGCCTCCCAGCCGCCGGTGGAACCGCCGTACAGAAAACGGGCCCATCCTTCACCGATACACCGGAATTTTTTCTCTATGTAAGGAATGAGTTCATAAGTGATGGCGTCTCCATAAGGCCCCACGTTGGCTGAATTCACGGCATAGGAGTCATCGTAATAGGGATTGGGGTGCTGGATTTTGATGATTACCATTCTGGGAGTATCCGGAGCTTTCCAGTATTGGTAAAATTTATAAGCGTATTCCTGGACCGTTTTGTTGTAGGCAGGCCAGTCGAATCTTTCGCTGTACACCGGCTCCAGATCAGGGTCAGGCGGAGTTTCGCGGAATCCGCTGAAGGTGTAGGGAAAATGGCCGTGGTTGATGACCAGAGGGTAGCGGGCCTCAGGATGTTCTTCATAGCCTTCGGGCAGGAGCACATGGGCGCCCAGATACATGGGCCGGCCCCAGAATTCAGTCAGCAATTCGCTTTGGATTTTGATGTGCTTGATGTATGAAGTCTCTTCTGGCTCTGGAATAGGAGGCATTTTTTTATCCAGGGTGATCTGGATCATCTCCTTCTTTTGCGGATCGATCCTTATTTTCTCTGGAGTGCTGAGAAGATTCCCGGGAGCTAGGTTCCATCTCTGTCCCTCCCCCCGATCCATGGGGAGTTTCACGGTATGGCCGTCAGCACGATGGAAAGTCTGGTAGCGGTGAAGAAGCGCCTGAATCCAGTATTCTCCTGCTGGAATCTCGGAAATGCTATCCAGGGGATAGCCAAAAACACTGCTGTCTATGACAGCTAATTCTTTGGGTTCTAATTCCTCCACATCCAGGCCAAAAATCATTTGCGTATCCGGACCGTCGCTGATCTGAAAGCGGGGCTCTTTGCTCCCATCTGTGGAGATCATCAGCAGCATCCGGCCGGTCAAGGGTTTTCTTGACTTTTCGGCTGGAAAAGAGATTCCAAACCGAAGCTGGCTTTCTGGAGCTCTTTCCTCTGACCGGACATCTGGAAGCCCTGTAAATAACAATAGAAATAATGGCACCAGGAGAGACATTTTCTTTAGATTTGTTTTCACCACCAAACCTCCTTAAAAGAAGTTTAAGACATGACCTGTTTCATACCACATACAGACTTTGGTAAAAATTTTCTAAAACCCCATCATATTCTTCTCTGTACTTCTTCACAGCCAGAGGAAGGTAATCCAGTATGTCTTGGGCGGTGATGCCGTCTTCTCCTTTGGCCGCGGCTGCCAGATCTCCTGAGAATCCATGCATGAACACCCCAGTTTTTACGGCCTCTGGCAGAGACAATCCCAGTCCAAGCATGGCCGCAATGGTTCCGGTGAGAACATCCCCTGACCCGGCAGTGGCCATTCCGCAGTTTCCGCTCATGTTGATATAAATGTTTCCTTCAGGAAAAGCGGCCAGAGAATGGGCTCCTTTGAGAATGATGATGGAGTTCAGCTTTTCTGTTTCTTTCTGCAAGATGGGGATGATCTCCCCATCGATCTTTTTTATGGGAAGACCAGTGATTCTGGACATCTCTCCCAGATGAGGGGTGAGGATGGTGGGCTGGTTCCGCTCTTTTAGCATCTCCACATTTTTGCAGATAGCAGTGATCCCGTCTCCGTCCACAAGAAGGGGTTTTCTTATTTCCTTGGTGACCTGACGGACCAATTCTTGAGTCTCTTCGTGAAGCGAAAGGCCGGGTCCCAGGACAACCATATCCACCTGGTCTGAAAGCTGTAAAAGTTTCTGCTTGCTGGATAAGGCCAGGCTTCCCGATGTGGTTTCTTCCTGGGGCGCAAACACAATTTCGCTTCCTTTATTGGCTATGAAAGGAGTGATGGAAGCTGGAGAAGCCAGGCGGGAATATCCGCCTCCGGCTTTCAAGAAGGATAGAGCAGAGTAATAAGGGGCTCCAAAATAATTGGCTGCACCAGCGATAAAAAGGACATCTCCAAAAACTCCCTTGTGGCCTTTTTTATCCCTGGCAGGAAGGGGAGAAGGCTGGCTTATTTCTATGTGGAGTGACTCCTGGTTGTGAAGAGAGGGGGGGAAAGAAATATGGGTGACATACAGCTTGCCGCATCTTTCAAATCCGGGATAAAGCATGTTCCCGATTTTTGGAAGCCCGTAGGTGATGGTGAAATCGGATTTTACAGCCACTCCCATGATATGACCGTTATTTCCGTTTATCCCGGAAGGAATGTCTATGCTGAACACTTTTTTTCCGCTTTGATTGATCAACTGGATTACGTCCCTGTACAGTCCTTCCACATCTCTTTGAAGGCCGGTGCCGAACAGGGCATCCACCACCGCATCACACCAGGAAAATTCCGCCTGCAGGGCGGACGCAGATCGGACATGTTTGATCTCTACAGGCAGCCGGGAGACAATGTCAAAATTCTTCTTGGCCGCCCCCTTGAATTTGGCCTCATCGCCCATCAGAAAGACCCGAACCTCTCCTCCAGTGGAATGAATTTTTCTGGCCACCACAAGGCCGTCTCCACCGTTGTTGCCCAGGCCGCAAAAGATCAGGAACTTTTTGTCCTTGATGCCAAATTCTTTCAGCATCACAAAATAAGAAGCTTCACCAGCGTTTTCCATCAGGAATTCTTCCGGAATACCGTATTTCTCTGTGGCTGTTTTATCCAGATTTCTCATCTCTTCTATCCTGCTGACCTTCATTTCAAACTCCTTTCACCTTAATTTCCAAGCTTAAAGTTATCTCACAAACCTGACAGGGTCAAGTGAAAGCTATAAAAGGGTCAGTCTGGAAACTTGATATCAGAAAAAAACCTGGGATAGAATGAAAGCTGTTGAATATCATTCCAGTTTCGGGAAGACTTGAATTCATCCTCTGAAATTCATAATATGTTTCCTCCAGTGTCTTGTTCACCTTTCATGAAACAGATGTTTTCAGATTTCATAAAAATTTAAGGAGGTTTATCATCATGTCTGATCATTTTTTACCTAAGCTTTTCTTTATTATGGGAGCAGTTTTCCTGGTGGCTTTATTTTCCAGTTGCGCCAGAGAAGAGAAAGCAGCGGATCTGGTGTTGATGAACGGGAAAATCGTTACCATGGATGAAGACCAACCAGAAGTCCAGGCCTTGGCTGCACAAGGAGATGTGATCGTGACTGTGGGCGGAAACGAAGAGATCAAGCTTTATATCACTCAAAACACCACTGTCATAGATCTTCAGGGAAAACTGGCCATCCCGGGGTTTATTGATTCCCATGTTCATTTCACCAGTATCGGGGAGGCCAAGTTGGGACTGGATTTAACCACAGCCAAAAACTGGGATGACATCGTGGCCCTGGTGGAAGAAGCTGCTCAGAAGGCTCAGCCGGGTGAATGGATTCTGGGAAGGGGCTGGCATCAGGAAAAATGGGACAGGCCCCCTGAACCGAACGTGGATGGGCTGCCTTTTCATCATGATTTGAGCAAGGTTTCTGCTGATAACCCGGTTTTGCTCAACCATGCCAGCGGACATTCCTGTTTGGCCAATGCCAAAGCCATGGAGCTGGCGGGTATCACCAAGGAGACCCCCGATCCCAGAGGAGGGGAGATTGTCAGAGACGTCCAGGGAAATCCTGTAGGTGTTTTCCGGGAAACAGCCCAGGGGCTGGTTCGAGAAGCATTGAACGCTTACCTGGAACAGCGGTCACCTGAGCAGGTGGAAGAAGAACAAAAAGAGGTGATTGAGCTTGTCGACCAGGAGTGTCTGGCCAAGGGTATCACCAGTGTTCATGATGCAGGTTCTTCATTTGAAACCGTCGATTTATTCAAGGAGTTTGTCCGGGAAGGGAAACTCGGTGTTCGCCTGTATGTCATGATCAGAGAGGGCAACCAGCGGTTAAAGGAAAAGCTTTCTGAGTACAAAATAGTGGGGATGGGGGAGAACCATCTGACCGTTCGCTCTATCAAACGGCTTATTGATGGAGCTCTGGGTGCCCATGGGGCCTGGCTGCTGGAGCCTTACAAAGATCTTCCCTCCAGCACCGGTTTGAACACCACCCCTGTTGAGGTTATAGAGGAAACAGCCCGCATAGCCGTAGAGAATGATTTCCAGCTGTGCACGCATGCCATAGGAGACAGGGCCAACCGGGAGGTCCTTGACATCTACGAGCAGGCCTTCCGTGCTCATCCTGAAAAAAAGGACCTGCGCTGGCGCATCGAACATGCCCAGCATCTTCATCCCCAGGATATTCCCCGTTTCGGAGAGTGGGGAGTGATCGCTTCCATGCAGGGGATTCACTGCACTTCTGATGGACCGTGGGTGATCAAAAGATTGGGAGAAAAACGGGCCGGGGAAGGAGCTTATGTGTGGAAGAAACTGATGGAGTCAGGCGCCGTTATCTGCAACGGCACCGATGCTCCAGTGGAAGATGTGAATCCTATCCCCTGTTTTTATGCCACTGTGGCCCGCAAGATGAAGGATGGAACGGTCTTTTTCGGGGATCAAAGTCTGAGCCGGGAAGAAGCCCTGCGCTCCTACACCCTTAACGGCGCCTACGCCGCATTTCAGGAAAATATATTAGGCTCATTGACTCCAGGAAAGCTGGCTGATATCACTGTTCTCTCCAAAGATATCATGACCGTTCCTGAAGATGAAATATTGAATACAGAAGTTCTGTATACCATTGTGGGGGGAAAAGTGCTCTATCAGAAATAATCTTTTCTTATTCGTTGCCATCCCAGCAGTAGGTGCAAATTTTTTCTTTGGGAAGGCCAATCGCCTGAACCAGGTCTTCCAGCCGTTGGTATTTCAGAGAAGTGAGTTTCAATCTTTCTCTGATTGTATCCACCATGTTTTCATATTTTTGTGAGCCATGCTTGGAATATTCATCCAGATTTTTATCGCTCTTTCCCTCGATTTCTTTTATGGCCTTCCTGGCCGCAAGATCCAGCTCGGAGCGGGAGCGCGAAAAGTTCAGGAATTTGCAGGCACGGGTGAGAGGAGGACAGGCAGGCCTCATGTGGACCTGTTGAGCTCCAAACTCATAGAGCCTTTGGATGGTATCTTTCAACTGTGTGCCTCTGACGATGGAATCTTCACAGAAAAGGAGGCTTTTGCCTTCGATGATCTCCCTTATGGGGATGAGCTTCATCTTGGCCACCAGATCTCTTACTGACTGATCCTGAGGCATGAAGCTTCGAGGCCAGGTGGGGGTGTATTTCACAAAGGGTCTTTTGAAGGGGATTCCCGCCTCTCCCGCATACCCCAACCCATGTCCTGTGCCTGAATCAGGGATGCCGGCCACAAAGTCTATTTTCACTGTGTCTTTCCTGGCCAAAGCGGCTCCGCATCTGTTTCTTACAGTCTCCACATTGATGCCTTCATAACTGGAGGCAGGATAACCGAAATAAACCCATAAAAATCCGCATATCTGCATTTTTTCTCCCGGAGTCTTTGTCTGTTCCATTCCTTCTTCGGTGATGAACATCACCTCTCCTGGCCCCAGGTACCTCCTGATCTCAAAGCCCAGGTTAGGGAAGGCACAGGTTTCTAAGGTGGCAGCGAAACTTCCTCTCTTTTCGCCGATGACCAGCGGGGTTCTTCCCAGCTTATCTCTGGCCGCATACACGCCTTTTTCTGTCAGCAGCAGGAAAGAGCAGGAACCCTGGATAGATTCCTGGGCATTGGCTATGCCATCCTCAAAAGTTGTGCCTTGGTTGATCAAAGTGGCCACCATCTCTGTAGGATTGATTTCTCCTTCTCCCATTTCTGAGAAATGGATTTTTCTTTTCTTAAACGCTTTTTTTGCCAGGTTATTGATATTTCGGACAGCCCCCACAGTAACGATGGCATATTTTCCTAGATGAGAACGGATGAGCAGGGGTTGGTCATCATAGTCGCTGATCACACCGATCCCTTTATTTCCATACATTTTGACCATATCCAGCTCAAACTTAGAACGGAATTGAGCATTTTCGATGTTGTGAATAACCCTTGTGAATCCATCTGGGTTCTTCACTGCCAGCCCCCCTCGTCTTGTTCCCAGATGAGAATGATAATCTGTTCCAAAAAAAAGATCGTCTACGCAGTCTTTTTTGGAAACAACGCCGAATAAACCACCCATTCCAGCCTCCTCAAGAAAGGATAGATACTTTGGCCAACGGGGATGGGACTTAGGAAGCCTCTCCTTTTCCGTGATCAAGGATTGCGATTTCTCTCACGGATTAGATGATGCTTCCTGGAACTTATCTTGCCTTGAGGTTGATCTGTGATTAGAATTAAATATGACAAATTTCAGAACCATATTCAAGGAAAAATGCTGGATTCATGAATATTTTCTGTGTATTTGGTTTGAAATTTGGTTAAAATAAGACAAGGAGGCATAGAGAAAAGGATGCAAGAAAACAAAAGAATCATGGTGGCTGGAATCGTTTTCCTGCTGGTTGTTGCGGTGGGAGTGGCCGTTTATTTTCTCTTCTTCCATAAGGGAAAGGAGGCTCCTTCTGTCCAGGAGATTTCTGAACAGCCAGCCCAGGTGGCCTTAGAAGAGCCCGGCGAGGAAAAAAAGGAGCAGATTAAAGAATTTTCAGAAGTGGATCTTGATCAGAGCGACCCGTTGGTCCGGGAGATGGCTCAGGAGCTTTCCTCTCACTCCAAACTGGCTGATTGGCTCACCACTGAGGATATCATCAGTAATTTTACCGCTGCTGTGGACAATATTGCCCATGGATTGAGTCCCAAGCCTCAGATTGATTTTTTCTCGCTCTCCAGAGATTTTGAAGTGGTGGAGAAGAACGGCCGTTATTATTTAGATCCTGCCAGTTATCACCGCTATGATGCTGTGGCTGATGTTTTTCTTTCCGTTGACACAGAGAGATGTGTGAGGCTCTACCGCCAGTTCAAGCCGCTTATCCAGGAGGCATACCGGGATTTAGGATATCCTGAGAAGGATTTCCGGGAGACCCTTTACAGAGCCATTGTGGAGCTTCTCCGTGTTCCTGTGGTGGAGGAGGATATACAGCTTCGGAAAAAAGTGGTCACCTACATGATGGCCGATCCTAGACTGGAGAATCTCAGCAAGGCCCAGAAGCATCTGCTCCGCATGGGGCCAGAAAATGTGCGCATTATCCAGGAAAAACTGAGGGAGATGGCCGAAGCTTTGGGCATACCCGAAGATCGGCTTCCCGGGACAGAAACTTATTGAATTCGGTCTGTAATCTGGAATACCGCAATCACTTGATTATGAACTTGATGACCAGGAAACCGCCGAAGAGAAGGATAAAAAAGAGAACAGCCAGGAGATTGAAGTATTTGTCGATGAAAGTTTTGATGCTGGGGCCGAATTTCCTGAACAGAGCAGCCACTGCAAAAAAGCGCAAAGACCGGCTCAGAGTGGAAGCGACCAGGAAAAGAAAAAAATTGAGCTTGAACACTCCAGAGGCAATGGTAAAGACTTTATAGGGAATGGGAGTGAAACCGGCAGAAAACACATACCAGAATCCGTACCTTTGATAATTTACGGTCACATTCAAGAAAAGACTTTCTGTGAAGCCAGGAATATACCGGAAGAAAAAAGAATCCACGGTTTCCCAAACACCATAACCGATAAGATAGCCCAGCATGCCCCCTACCACTGAAGCCACGGAAGTGTATAAGGCGAAGCGCCACGATTTGACCACAGCACCCAGACAGAGAGCGATCAGCAGGGGATCAGGAGGTATGGGGAAGAAAGAACTCTCTGCCAGCGCCAGGAGAAAAAGAGCCACAGGCCCATAGGGCGTTTCAGCCCAATGAAGAACCCAATCATAAAGTTTTCTGAGAAGTTTCATCTTGAATTCCCGAGATTATGCTCTTCAGGGAAGGAAGATCAATGGTCCGGTGATCGGTCAAATCCGTATGCAGGGGAGTCACGGTGATGTATCCTTGTTTTATCAGAGCCACGTCGCTTTGTTTATCTCCCACAGAGCGGGGATGGCCGCTTCCTATCCAGAAGTAGGAGGTTTGTCTTGGATCTTTCTTTTCGATGATCTCTGGGTTGTATCTCTTTTCACCCAAAGTAGCTGTTTTTATTCCTTTGACCGGAGGAGGAGGAATGTTGATGTTAAGGGAGATGCCGGGGGGGAGTTTTTTGGAAAGAAGCTCCTTGGCCAAGGAATGGGCAATACGGGCAGAGAAGTCGAAATGGAACTGCCCTCTTTGGTCAGGAAGAACTGAGATGGCAGCAGAGGGAATCTGAAGGTATGCTCCTTGGATAGCACCGGCTACGGTTCCTGAATAGGATATGTCCTGCTGGCCCACATTGGGACCATGATTAAGCCCCGAGAGAAGAAGAGAAGGCCGGCGGGGCAGCAGTCTTCGCAGGGCCAGATAAACACAGTCCGCAGGAGTTCCGTCCACACTGTAGATATGACTTTTCATTTTTTTCGCCCGCAGCGGACGGTGAAGGGTTAGGGAAAGAGAAGTAGCGCTTCTCTCTCTATCAGGGGCAACGATGAAAACCTGGCCAAGATCTTTCATCTGGCCGTAAAGGGTGTTTATTCCTTCTGAAAAATAGCCATCATCATTGGTCAGAAGAATCAAGGTTTTTTCTGGCATGTTGATGGCACTAGTAATGAAAATATTTGAATCATGAATTTTATCATTTGCAGAGAATTATTGGAAATTGTTTTTTCAGCAGGAAAACAAGCTCCCATTCGGACTTCGCTCTCCTCTCCTTCGGAGAGGAACCATGCCCGCTCAGTCCTCATAGGGGCTTCCTCATCCCCCATCCCTCACCCCTTTCATATACTTAATACTCATCACGGTTATGAAAATACTTCCTTTCAACAGAAAAGCATTCCTTGTGTATCAGTGGTGGGAATTTTTTCTTAGGCGGCTTTGTTCATGTGCGGATCATGACCAGAAGCATTTTGAACTGTTTGAAAGCCTTAACAGCGTGTGGCTTGTGAGCTGGCATGACCAAAATCTCTCCTTTTTTGAGCTCAACAGTTTTTCCGGCGATGGTCACTTCAGCCTCCCCGTCCACACCCAAGACCAGGGCATCAAAGGGAGCGGTGTGTTCGCTCAATCCTTGCCCTTGATCAAAAGCAAACAATGTCACGGTGCCTGTTTTCATGGAGATGATTTCTCTGCTCACCACCGATCCTGGCTGATAATCCACCAAATCCCTGAGTTGGGCCGCTTTTTCTTTGAGATTCATGATGTTTTCCAGGTTTTTGGCGTTCATTCAAGGACTCCCTTGTCTAATCATTCTGGTTTTTGACCTTAGGATTATACTACTAATTCTATTCCTTTGCTATAATTTCGG